>JANMCI010000477.1:0-1811 GCA_031361245.1 Rhodobacterales bacterium | reverse complement strand
CACAGCCACGGCCAAAGCCACGAGACGGTGTTTGCCCAGATCGTCGGCCAGATGTTCGGCATTCCGGAAGGCTCGGTCGAGATTGTCCACGGCGACACCTCGAAGATCCCATTCGGGATGGGGTCCTATGGCTCGCGCTCGCTGGCCGTCTGCGGGCAGGCGATGGCCAACGCCTGCGACAAGGTGATCGCCAAGGGCAAGAAGATCGCGGCCCACATGCTGGAGGCCGAGGGCGCGGAAGTGCTGTTCTCGGACGGCGTCTTTACCGTGTCGGGCACCAACCGGTCCAAGACCTTCGGCGAGATCGCGTTCTCGGCCTATGTGCCGCACAACTACCCGCTGGCGACGCTGGAGCCGGGGCTGGAGGAGACGGCGTTTTACGACCCCGCCAACTTCACCTATCCCGCCGGCGCCTATATCTGCGAGGTCGAGGTCGATGAAGGCACCGGCCGCGTCGAGGTCGCGTCCTTCACCTGCGCCGATGACTTCGGCAACGTGATGAACCCGATGGTGGTGGAGGGTCAGGTCCATGGCGGCGTGGTCCAGGGGATCGGGCAGGCCCTTCTGGAGCTTGGCGTTTACGACAAGAACGGCCAGCTTCTGTCGGGCAGCTACATGGACTATGCGATGCCGCGGGCCGATGACGTGCCGTTCGTGACGGTGGACCACAGCTGCGTCACCCCCTGCACCCACAACGCCCTTGGCGTGAAGGGCTGCGGCGAGGCCGGGGCGATCGGCTCGCCGCCTGCCGTGGTGAATGCCGTTCTGGATGCGCTGAACCGGGCCGGCAAAAAGGTTGCCCATATCGACATGCCGCTGACGCCGTCGCGCGTCTGGCATGCCATGAACGCGTGAGAGGGAGAGAGAGATGATCGAGTTTGACTTCGTAAAACCCTCAAGCATCGCGGATGCGGTCAAGGCACTGGCAAAGGACGGGGCGCAGGCCCTGTCCGGCGGCCAGACCCTGACGCCCACGATGAAGCAGCGTCTGGCGGCCCCCGCCGTGCTGGTCAGCCTGAACGGCATTGCCGAGATGAAGGGCGTCAAGGCGGCGGGCGGCGTGGTCACCATCGGTGCCGCCACGACCCATGCGACGGTGGCGCGCGAGGCGGCTGCCGCCTATCCCGCGCTGGCCGCTCTGGCCGGCGGCATCGGCGACCCGGCCGTGCGCAACCGCGGCACCATCGGCGGCTCGCTGGCCAACAACGACCCCGCCGCCTGCTATCCCTCGGCCGCGCTGGCGTCCGGCGCGACGGTGACCACAAACAAGCGGTCCATCCCGGCGGATGACTACTTCCAGGGCATGTTCGCAACCGCGCTGGACGAGGGCGAGATCATCACCTCGGTGTCGTTCCCGATCCCGCAAAAGGCTGCCTATGTGAAGTTCGACCAGCCCGCCAGCCGCTTTGCCCTGACCGGGGTGTTCGTGGCGAAATTCGCGGATGGTGTGAGGGTGGCGGTCACCGGCGCCTCCAACAACGGCGTCTTCCGCTGGAAAGACGCCGAAGCCGCCCTGTCGCGCAACTTCAGCCCCGCCGCACTTGCCGGGCTGACCGTCGCGTCCAAGGACATGATCGCAGACCTGCACGGATCGGCCGCCTACCGCGCCAATCTCGTCAAGGTCCTCACCGGACGTGCCGTCACGGCAGCGTAAGGACCCACGCGAACAGCGCCGACGCCTGCGCTGGAACCGGTCAGGCCTGTGCAAACAGGCTTGACCGTTTTCGTTCTGGTCCCCGCCGGTGTTGGCCGGGTCGGATGAGGCCAGGGTCCCAAGCGGGGCGGCGAAATAAAAAGGGCTTGGGCGTTTC
>JANMCI010000455.1:0-1755 GCA_031361245.1 Rhodobacterales bacterium | reverse complement strand
ATGAGGTGGTTGAGCAGAAAGCCCGTCGTCGCCTCGGATGCGCCGTCGTCCAGCGCCCACGCCCCCTTGCGCTTGCCGATCGCGTTCCACGTCCAGACCGTGTTTTCATTGAGCGCCGCCATATGGGCGACCGGGGCGGTGATGGCACCGCTGGGTGAATGGACGCGGGCATAGTCGCCGTCCTTGAAGCCATGCTCGGTCCAGATTTTCGTCGGCAGATACAGGAAATTCTTGCCCCGGATCTGGCGCAGCCACGCGTTCTGGCTGCCCCAGGAATGGTACATGTCCATCGGCCGCTGGGTCAGAGCGTGAATGGGATAGCCCCAGCCCGACGCCTCCAGATCGCCAAAGGGCGGATACCAGACGGGCAGCGGGTCCATCGCCTGTTTCAGCCGTTCGCGCAGGTGGTCGGGCGGCTGGATGGCCCCATGACCCTCGGCGGCCAGCTGAAACTTGCGCATCGGTTCGGACCAGATGTTGAAAAGATAGGGCTGCGGGCTTTCGTAGAATGACGTCTTGACGGCCCAGTCCTGATAGGCGGCGTTCCACGGTTTGTAGAACGCGGCTTCCTCTGGCACATGAGCCTGATAGAAGCCGCCGTTGGCGATATAGGCGGCGATCTGGTCGGGGTTGGCCTCCCCCCGCCCCTCAAGGTCGCCGTTTGCCCCGCGAAAGCCGATCAACGGGCCGACACCGGGGCGGCGGATGTGGTTCTGGATATAGTCGGCATAGTCCTTGAACTTGGGACCGCCATCCTCTTTCACCATCGGCGCCAGTCCCAGCCGCGCGCCCAGGTCCAACAGCACCGACTGGAACCCGCGCACATCGCGGTCAGGTTCGGTCACCGGCCAGCGGATGCTGTCGCCCGCCGCGTCGGGTTCGCTGATCGGGCGGTCCAAGAGCGAGATGCAATCGTGCCGCTCCATATAGGTCGTGTCGGGCAGGATCAGATCGGCATAGGCCACCATCTCGCTGGCATAGGCGTCCGAATAGATGATCCGCGGGATCACATATTCGCCGTCCGCACCCTTGTCGGTCAGCATTTCCATGACCTTGGTGGTGTTCATCGACGAGTTCCACGCCATGTTGGCCATGTACAAAAACAGCGTGTCGATGCGGTAGGGGTCGCCGGCATGGGCATTGGGGATCAGCATGTGCATCAGGCCATGGGCCGAAAACGGGTTCTCCCACGTGAAGGCCTTGTCGATCCGCGCGGGCGAGCCGTCCTCTTTCAGCGCCAGCTGTTCCGGCCCCCGGACATAGCCAAGGTGCGGACCGCTGAGCGGCTTGCCGGGGGCACTGACGAAATGCGGCGTCGGATGTGCCTCGACGGGCTTGGGGTAAGGCGGCTTCAGCCGGTAGCCGCCCGGAACCTCGACCGTGCCAAGGACGATCTGCAACAGGTGCAATGCGCGTGCGGTCTGAAAGCCGTTGGAATGGGCCGAGATGCCGCGCATGGCGTGAAACGACACCGGGCGGCCGGGCATGGTGGCGTGATGATTGCCGCGAAAATCGGTCCAGCTTTGGTTCAGCTCGATAGCCTGATTAAAGGCCACATCGGCCAGTTCCGCGGCCAGCGCGTGAATGCGCGGCGCCGGGATGCCGCAGCGCGCCGCCACCGCCTCGGGGGCATAGTCGGCTGACAGATAGCGTTCGGCCATATGCTGAAACACCGTCCGGTGGCCAAGGTAGGTCGCCCCCAGATCCGGCTCGACCCCCTTGCCGTCCCAAGGTGCCGGCTGGCCGGTGCGGCGG
>JANMCI010000446.1:0-10623 GCA_031361245.1 Rhodobacterales bacterium | reverse complement strand
CCGAAGCCAACATGCCCTGCGTTTCTGGATTCCTGGCCGAAAATGATCCCTGACCGCGAGCCGCAAGAATAGGTTGGGTGTCATTGCTGACAACGGTGTGATTCACGTGATCGACAAGGTTCTTCTGCCCGGCACCCGCCCGGCCTGCCACTAGTCGCTAAAAGTCACTGCCGGATGCGCAGCAAAGCAACCGGCAGAGACTTGTTCCGTTCGCGGCCACGGTCCGCCGCAGCGCGGCTTACCCTGACCGGCCTTTCGACTATGGCGCAGCATTTTCAGTCGAAGTCGAAAAGAGTCTAGTTCGCGACGCGTCTGCACCGTCTCAGCTCCATGTAGACGTGCTTTTCGGCACTTGAACCGCGATGGGTTGCCACCCTCCAGCGCGCGCCACCGTCCTTTTCTGGCTCTAGAACTCAATGAGTCCTGAGCCAAAGCACGGGAGAGATTCAAAAAAACCTAGCCGAGTATCACAAAAACCTCTAGATGCTAAGCTTGTCGGAAAGGCACCGTCTGCCTCAGTCTGAAGGTCAACAATGGTGTCCAGGACAGCACGGCCAAGCCTTTGCATTCACCAAGAACCCGCCGGGCCAACCGGAGTTCAGCTTCAGGGAAACACAATGACACATCAAAAGCTTCTTGCCTCTACTGCAGCCGTGGCGTTTTTGGCGCTGGGAAGTGCAGCTTTCGCCGAAACTCTAGTGACGATGAACACGGTGCAGATCTTTGGCACAATCGATCCGGCCAAGATCTCGGACTACACCGACTACATGGCGGCGGTGAACCTCTATGACGGGCTGATCTCGGTGGACAGCAAGGGCAACCTAATCCCAGAATTGGCCGAAAGCTGGGTCGTGTCACCGGATGCCAAAGAGGTCACCTTCAAAATCCGCGATGACGCCAAATTCACCGACGGCTCACCTGTTGAGGCGTCGGATGTGATCTATTCGATCGAGCGGCTGTTGAAGATCAACCAGGGCCCGGCAAACCTGTTTGCGGATGTGCTGAAGCCCGGATCAGTGACGGCGGTGGATGCCAAGACTGTGAAATTCACTCTTGCCAAGACCTTCGCGCCGTTCCTGACCACTGTTCCTGCTATCTTCATCCTGAATGCCGACGCCGTGAAGCCGAACGAAGGCACCGATGACGCGCAAAGCTGGCTTGCGACCAATGTGGCCGGCGCCGGGGCCTACAGCCTGAAAAGCTGGGACCGTGGTTCACAGATGACCATCACACGCAACGCTGACTATTACAAAGGTTTCCTCGACGGCCCGATTGATACTGTGCACTGGATCATCACCGGCGATGAGGCCACCGTCAAATCGCTGGCCGCCTCGGGCGAGTTGACGATGACAAGCCAGTTCCAATCGCCTGAAACCTACAAAGCCTTGGTCGACATGGGCCGCTTCCAGATGGTCAGCCAGGACACAGGCACGGCATTCTATCTGAAACTGAACACCAAGGTGGCGCCCACTGATGATATCCACATCCGTCGCGCCCTTGCGCTGGCGACCGACTACGACACGATCCGTCAGGTGATCTTCCCCGGCGGCGTTCTGTCGACGCCGCTGCCCAAGGCATTTGCCGCCTACCACAATGACGACATCCCGGAACCCAAGTTCGACATGGAGGCCGCCAAGGCCGAGATCGCTCAATCGAAATATGCTGGTGCGCCAATTCCGATCGAACTTGGCTATGTCGCGGGCACCGGGTTTGAGGAGGAGATCAGCCTGCTCATGCAATCAAATCTAGAGCAGCTGGGATTTGTTGTGACGCAAGCCGCCAACCCGTGGAATCGTGTGACCGAGATTGCCGGCAAGGTCGAGACGACGCCTGCCGTCAACCAGGTGTTTTTTGGCCCGACCTATCCCTCGCCGGACTCGATGTTCTTCACGCAATACCACAGCAAGGCGGCCGGGACCTGGGCTTCGATGGAATGGGTCAATGAACCGGAGGTGGATGCCATGATTGACGCGGCCCGTGCCACTGGCGACACCGCGGAGCAGGCCAACATCTACAAGGCATTGCAGGCCAAACTGGATGACATGAAGCCAGACGTCTATTTGCTGACCCAGACAGTGCAGCACGCGATGGACAATTGCCTGACCGGGTTCAACGCCGTGCCAATGCAGTCATTTGACTACGACTTCACCCGCTATCAGTGGACCTGCAAGTAGCGCAGAGCACCTTGAGGGCCCGTTCATCCCCGCTTCGGCGGGGGTGAGCGGCCATGCTTAACCTGCTATTCCCGGACCCCTGATGGAATTTCTGTCCTTCATCGTCAAACGCGTGCTCTGGTCGGTCCTGGTGCTGGTCGGACTATCGATGGTGATCTTTGTCATCGCGCGGGTCGTGCCGGGTGATCCAGCGCGCATGGCCCTTGGGCCAAGGGCCACGGTCGAACAGGTGGCGCAGTTGCAGTCGGAATTGGGTTTGGACCGGCCGATCTTGCAGCAATACGGCCTGTTCATCGAGGGGTTGACGCGGGGCGATTTGGGCCGGTCGCTGTTGACCGAGCGCCCGGTGAATGACGATATCCGAGACACCTTTGCCGCGACCTTCGAGTTGGTCCTGTGCACCATGGTTTTGGCCATGGGGTTCGGCGTGCCTCTGGGCATGGTTGCCGCTTATTGGAAGGACCGCTGGCCCGATACCGCCGTGCGCTTCTTTGCCATCTTCGCCGCTGTGACGCCCAGTTTCTTTCTGGCGCTGTTGTTGCAAATATTGGCGGGCTACGTGCTGCACCTTCTGCCTACCACCGGGCGCCTTCCCAATTCGATGGATTTCGAGGCGTCGTTGACTGGCCTCCTGCTGATCGACAGTCTGATCGCCGGGCGGCTGGATGTCTTTGGCGAAGCGTTGCGGCATTTGTTGCTGCCCTCGCTTGCCTTGGCATCAGCGACGATGGGGCAGATGGCGCGGCTGACGCGGGCCTCGATGATTGATGTTTCGAGGCAGGACTATATCGAGGCCGCGCGGGCCTTTGGCGTGCCGGAGTGGCTGCGCGTCACGAAATACATGCTGCGCCCCAGTTTCGTGCCGCCCCTGACCATTATGGGGCTGGAATTCGCCAGCCTGATTGGCGGAGCGTTCGTCGTCGAAATGGTCTTCGCCTGGCCCGGCATGGCAGCTTACGGCATCCGCACCATTTTGCAGAAAGATCTGAATGCCGTGATGGGCGTGGTCATGGTGTCGGGCGTGTTCTTTGTGCTGGTAAACCTGGCGATTGATGCGCTGGTCGGCTTTGTGGATCCACGGGTGCGGATCAGAGGCAGAAGATGAGCGACACGCAACCCGCCCTGACCAATGCCTATCAGAACTGGTATCGCTTTTCGCGCAACCCCACCGCGATGATCGGTCTGGTAATCGTGGTGATCTGCGTGCTGGCGGCCGTTCTGGCTCCCTACATTACGCCATTTCCCGACCATGTCGGCGCCGTCACCAATTTCCGTGGCCGCCACCTGCCGCCTTCGGCCATCAACTGGTTCGGCACCGACAATGTCGGCCGCGATATCTTTACCCGGGTCATCTTTGGCCTGCGGATTTCCCTGCTTCTGGCGGTGGTCGTTCTGGGCATCGCCATTCCCATCGGCACCATTCTCGGCATGGCCGCAGGTTATTTCGGCGGCTGGACCGAGATCATCATCCTGCGGATCACCGATATTGCTTTGGCCATCCCGCCTTTGGTGATGGCGCTTGCCGTGGCAGCAGTTCTGTCGCCAAGCCTGCTGCATTCGATGTTGGCCATCTCGTCGCTCTGGTGGACCTGGCACACAAGGATGATCTATTCGATCACCCGCCAGTTACGCACGCAAGAGTTCATCGAGGCTGCGGAAACCCTGGGTGCCTCGAAATTCCACATCCTCTTCCGCGAGATCTTGCCCAATTGCGTCTCGGCCATCGCGGTCAAGACCTCGCTCGATTGCGGTTTTGTCATTCTGGTCGGGGCCGCGCTCAGCTTCCTTGGTCTTGGCATCCAGCCGCCCACGCCTGACCTTGGCACCATGGTGGCGCAAGGGGCCAGCTTCCTGCCCGATAACTGGTGGGAATCGGTGCTGCCGGGCTGCGCCATCCTTTTCCTGGCGCTGGGGTTCAACTTGCTGGGCGATGGCCTGCGCGATCTGTTCGACGTCGAGGACGTGCGATGACAGCGCTCCTCTCCGTCCGCGATCTGTCAGTTGATTTCACCGCCTATGGCCAGACCAATCAGGTGCTGCACGGCGTATCGCTGGACGTGCCTGCCCATGCCCAGATTGCCCTGGTCGGCGAAAGCGGCTCGGGCAAGACCGTGACAATGAAGGCGATCATGGGCCTTCTGCGCCAGCCGCCCGCTCACATCCGCTCGGGGCAGATTTTCTATGACGGGCGCGACCTCCTGACCCTGCCCGACCGCGACCGCGTCGCCCTGCGTGGCACCGCGATGAGCATGGTGTTCCAGGACCCGATGTCGTCGCTGAACCCGGTCTTCACCATTGCCGATCAGATGGGCACGATCCTAAAATATGCCGACCGGCGCCTGGGCCGCATCCGAGGCAGCCGCGACCGCATGGCCCGCGTGCACGAGGTGCTGGCGCAGGTCAGGATGCGCGAACCTGAGCGCGTCTCGGCCTCTTATCCGATCATGCTGTCGGGCGGTATGCGTCAGCGCGTGCTGATCGCCATGGCGCTGCTGTCGGAGCCTGCCTTGCTGATCGCTGATGAGCCTGGCACGGCGCTGGATGTGACGACACAGGCGCAAATCCTGCGGCTTCTGAAAGACCTCGTCACCCAGCGTGGCCTTGCGCTGCTGATGATTACTCACAATCTTGGTGTGGTGCGCGAAACCTCGTCCTATGTCTATGTGATGAACAAGGGCCGCGTGGTGGAGCAGGCCGAAACCGCCACCCTCTTCGCAAATCCGCAGTCGGATTACACCAAAAGCCTGATTGCCGCCGTCCCGCGCCTGACCGGCGGCACCCGTTATGGCACGGTGGTGCTATGACAGCGATGCTGGATATTCGCCACCTGACCAAGACCTTCCCGACTCGCAACGCCTTTGGCCGCTTGACCGGCGAGGTAAGGGCGGTGTCCAATGTCTCCTTTGCCATCGAAAAGGGTCAGGTTTACGGGCTGGCGGGCGAATCCGGTTCGGGAAAATCGACCATCGCGCGGATGATCATGGGGCTTAGCCGCCCCACCTCGGGTGCGATCCTGATCGACGGACAGGACATTGCCGGGCAGATCGGCACGCGGGCGCATGGCCGACGTGTGCAAATGGTGTTCCAGAACCCCGGTGCGTCCCTGAACCCGCGCCGGACTGTGGCACAGTCCATCGCCGTTCCCCTGGTGGCACATGGCTTTCCGCGCGCCGACCAGCCGAGTCGGATCAGCGAACTCTTGGACATGGTGCAGCTGCCGCGCAATTTCGCCCAGCGGTATCCCCATGAATTGTCCGGCGGCCAGAAACAGCGGGTGGCCATTGCACGCGCCCTGGCCGTGGCCCCAAGATTGCTGGTGCTGGACGAGCCGACCTCGGCCCTGGACGTCTCGGTGCAGGCTCGTGTGATGGACCTGTTGACCGACCTTGGCCGCGCCTTGGACCTGACCTTCCTGTTCATCTCGCATGACCTGTCCTTGATGCGCAATTTTGCCCAAGAGGTCGGCATTCTGTATCTTGGCGAGATTGTCGAGACTGGCCCCACGGCGCAGGTCTTCGAGGCACCTCAGCATGACTACACCCGCCTTCTGCTCGCCTCGGTCCCGGTGATTTCCGCTGAAGAAGAGGCGATGCGCCCGGTCATTCCCCTGATCGACGGTGAGATCCCCACCGCAGAACGACTGCTGGCCCTGCGCGGCCAAAACCAAGGAAAGGTTACCCCATGATCCGGATAGGCATAGATGTTGGCGGCACGAATACCGATGCCGTGGTGATGGACGGCGACACCGTGGTGTCGGGCGTCAAGGCCGCGACCACGGCAGATGTGATGACCGGCGTGGTCAATGCGCTGAAAATGGCGCTGGAGGCTTCGGGGATGAAGCCCTCGGCGGTCGATGTGGTGATGATCGGCACAACCCATTTCACCAATGCCGTGGTCCAGCGCCGCGATCTTGCCCAAACCGCCGCCGTGCGTCTGGGCTTGCCGGCCACCGCGTCCCTTCCGCCAATGGTGGACTGGCCCGAGGATCTCCGTGCCACCATCGGCAACCACTTCTGGCTGGCCCATGGCGGCAACGAGTTTGACGGCCGCGTGATCTCGCCGCTGGACGAAAACGAGCTTTTGGGCATCGCTGCCGAGATCAAGGCGCGCGGCATCAATTCCATCGCCATCACCTCGGTCTTTTCCCCGGTGTCCAGCGAGTTCGAAAAGCGCGCGGGCGAGATTTTTGCGGGTGCCTTGCCCGGTGCCCATATCAGCCTGTCCTCCGACATCGGCCGCATCGGCCTTCTGGAGCGCGAGAATGCTGCAATCATGAACGCCTGTCTGCGCGATCTGTCGGCCCATGTGATCGACGCCTTCCGCAAGGCCATCACCGAGACCGGCATCAAGGGCCGCTTCTATCTGACCCAGAACGACGGCACCCTGATGGACGCCGCCTTTGCCGAGCGGTTCCCGGTGCTGACCTTCGCGTCCGGCCCGACCAACTCTATGCGCGGCGCGGCGTTCCTGTCCGGCGTGGCCGAAGCGATTGTCGTCGATATCGGCGGGACAACCACCGATGTAGGCTCCTTGCACAAGGGTTTTCCGCGTCAGGCGACCGTGGCGGTCGAGGTCGGCGGCGTGCGCACCAATTTCCGGATGCCGGATGTGTTCTCCATCGGCCTTGGCGGCGGCAGCCATGTGGTTGAAACCGACAAGGGCGTAAAGGTCGGCCCGACCTCGGTCGGTTACCGCATCGTGACCGAGGCGCTGATCTTTGGCGGCAAAACTCTGACGACCTCGGATATCGTGGTCGCCTCGGGCCGCGAGAGTCTGGGCGATCCAGCCAAGGTAGTGCATCTTGACAAGAGCCTGATCACCCGCGCCCAAGCCCGCATAATGGCTATGCTGGAGGATTGCGTCGAACGCTCGCGCCTGTCGCCCGAGCCTTTGCCGGTTATCATCGTCGGCGGCGGCTCGATCCTGGTTGACGGTCCCATCGGCGGGCTGGAGGTGATCAAGCCCAACCATTTCGCCGTCGCCAACGCCGTCGGCGCCGCTATTGCGCAAGTCTCGGGCGAAGTTGACCGGGTCTATTCCCTGGCCGAAATTGGCCGTGACGAGGCTTTGGCCGACGCCAAGTCCCGCGCCATTGAGGCTGCCGTGGCCGCCGGTGCCCTGCGCGAAACCATCGAGATCGTCGATGTCGAGGATGTGCCTTTGGCCTATCTGCCCGGCAATGCCACCCGCGTGCGCGTCAAGGCGGTTGGTGAGCTTCATGTCTGAGGGATATCTTCTGCAGGAAGGCGACCTTTTGCCGCTGTCCATCGGAGCCGCCCTGCTCGGCACCGGTGGCGGCGGCAATCCCTATGTCGGGATGCTCCGGGCGCGCGAATTGATCCGCAAGGGGGCGACAGTGCGGGTTCTGCCGCTGGAGGCCCTGCCGGACGACGCGTGGATCGGCGAAGTTGGCGGTATCGGCGCGCCGGTCGTGGGGGTGGAAAAGATCGAAGAGGGCGGCGAATGCTTTCGCGCCATGCGGGCTGTGGAAGAGGCGGCGGGGGTGCAAATGTCGGCCCTCATCTCGGCCGAAATAGGAGGGGCGAACTCGATTGAACCGATCATCGCGGCGGCTCTGGCAGGTCTGCCGGTGATTGACGGTGACGGTATGGGCCGCGCCTTTCCCGAAGTTCAGATGACCACCTTCTTCATCTATGGCGCCAAGGCGGCCCCGGCGGCGATTGCTGACGACAAGGGTAATGTCGTGGTGTTCAAAGAGGTCAAGGACATGTTCTGGCTGGAGCGCTTTGCGCGCTCGACCTCGGTCGATATGGGGGCGGCGGCGGGGCTGGCGATTGCGCCGATGCGGATGGATTTTGTCCGCCGCACCGCGGTGCCGGGCACGGTGACGCAGGCCCTGACGATCGGGCGCATTGTGCAGGATGCCCGCTCCAAACGCCAGAACGTGGTGGAACGCCTGCTGGCCGAAACCGGGGCCACGCTCTTCTTTACCGGCAAGATCACCGACATCCGCCGCGAGCTGCTGGGCGGCTTCGCGCGCGGTCATGCCTTGATGGCGGGTTCTGATGCCTATCACGGCTCAGAAGGCCGCATTGCGATCCAAAACGAAAACCTTGTCCTTTGGGTGGATGGTGTCCCTGTCATTATGGTGCCCGACCTGATCATCAACCTTGATCTTGAAACCGGCGAACCGTTGACGACCGAGGTCCTGCGCTATGGCCAGCGCGTTGCCGTCATCGGCCTGCCGGTGCATCCTTTGATGAAAACACCTGAGGCACTGAAAGTCGTGGGTCCCCAAGCGTTCGGCTATCCCGACTTGACCTTCCAACCGCTTAAGATGAAAGGATAAACCATGCAAATCAAGCGCATCGTCCAGGCGGGAGATATGGAAGACATCGCGACCGGCGGCGCGATCATGGGCACTGGCGGCGGTGGTGACCCCTATGTCGGCAAACTGATGGCGCAGCAGGCGATCCTGAAATACGGGCCGGTCAAGCTTATCGACGTCAGCGAACTGCCTGATGACGCACTGGTCGTCCCAGTCTGCATGATGGGTGCCCCTACCGTAATGACTGAAAAGCTGCCGCAGGGCGACGAATTGATGAACGCCTTTCGCGCGCTGGAGCAGCTTTTGGGCCGCAAGATCGATGCGGTTCTGTGTGGCGAGGCGGGTGGCGTGAACTCGACCACGCCCTTCGTGGTGGCTGCGGCGTCCGGTCTGCCGCTTGTCGATGGCGACGGCATGGGGCGGGCTTACCCTGAATTGCAGATGGTGACCTTTACCCTGCACGGCGTGTCGGCGACGCCGATGGTCCTGTGCGACGACAAGGGCAATTCGCTGGTCCTCAACACCGTGTCCAACGCCTGGACCGAGCGTCTGGCGCGAGCGGCGACGGTCGAGATGGGCGGCTCTGCCCTGCTCGCCTTTTATGCGATGGACGGGGCCACCGCAAAAAAGGCCGTCGTGCGCGGCACGCTAACATTGTGCGCCGATCTTGGTCGCGCCCTGCGTGAGGCGCGCGCAGCGCATGAGGACCCGGTGCAGGCCATCGTCAGCAAGCTTGGTGCTGAGGTGATTTTCCATGGCCGCATCAAGGATATCGAAAGGCGAACCGAGGGCGGCTTTGCCCGTGGCACCGCCCGCTTTGACGGGGTAGAAGAATGGCGCGACCATACGCTGCGTCTTGATTTCCAGAACGAATTCCTGATGGCCGAGCGCGATGGCAGGGTGATCATCACCACTCCGGACCTCATCACCCTGCTCGAGGCGGAATCGGGTAACCCTGTCACTGCCGACAGCCTGCGCTATGGCCTGCGCCTTGTAGCCTTGGCCTTCGAGGCGACAGCTCAGTGGCGCAGCCCGGAAGGTATCGCCTTGGTCGGCCCACGTTACTTCGGCTATGACGTCGATTACACGCCGTTCCGACCAAGGCATTGAACGGCGCGGGCACAAAATGCTCTGCGCAACTTTCTGCACTACGCCAGACAAGGTGCCAGGTTGCTGGCCTGATGTCGGTTTTGTCGACTCAGAGACAGGCTGTTCAAACAGAACCGGCGGGTTCTATGAAGCGTTGGAATTTCAGCGGCGGGCTCAGTCCGATTGAACGACAGGTTTCCGGACCTACTTAGTTGCAGGAAGTTGCGGGTGAAAAGAATGAGGCGCTGCACTTCCTTCCAGCCTGAACCGCACCTCATATCCTGTAGAACCCGGCTTGGCATGTCTTCTTGCAGCTTTCATGCACTCAAGGATCTGCAATGTGCGCAATCTCGGCTCGTTGCATGATCCATGACCTTCAGAACGGCGGGCGTCACGTCTTGCTGGCCTGCAAGCACTATCAGGCGGTTTGCTCCAGATGCACATGTTCTCTGCTTGATGCCGCTTGCTTGACGGCTTCAAGCACTTGCACCGCGGCCAGACCATCACGGGCCGAGACGAGAGGCGCCACGCCGTCCCGAAACACGGCCGGTCGGAATGTTGTGGCGCGGGCATACTGCAAGGCCCTCGTGCCGAACTTGATCAAGTGTCGCTCGAGAATGGTAAGTGACCAGTCGGCAATATTCTCGGCGAGATTGGACCCCTGTAAGAACGTTTCGAGATTGCGGGGTAGGGCTGCGCGAAGCGCACATGCGTGATCCAGAAACTGTTCGACGAGGCGTCAGATACCAACATACTGCGCGCACAGCCCCGGAGCGAGTCACTGGGAGTCCCTGCTTGTGTTTTGGCGGCAAGGGGGGGCTCTCCGCAGAGAAGGCCCTTTGGCGGGGAATACTGCCGGGCGCAAAATCGATCCCCATAACGACCAAAACGAAAACCTAGAGCGGGATGACCATTGGGTGAATCTGGGGAGTCCCACTGGTGGTAATTTCTGATTCAACATGGAAGCTGGGTCTGGAGGCCAGCTTCCATGACAAAACCCCTATCTATGGACATCC
The DNA here is from genome assembly GCA_031361245.1 of Rhodobacterales bacterium. Taxonomy (GTDB): domain Bacteria; phylum Pseudomonadota; class Alphaproteobacteria; order Rhodobacterales; family Rhodobacteraceae; genus Stagnihabitans. The sequence continues at coordinate 55 of JANMCI010000446.1, read as the reverse complement.
GGGACCGTGCGATGGCACGGCTTGTTGCGGGTGAGACGGTGCGCGCTGTTGCCGA
>JANMCI010000436.1:0-7457 GCA_031361245.1 Rhodobacterales bacterium | reverse complement strand
TTCGGCAACTATTTCATGCCCTTGCACATCGGTGCGCCGGACATGGCCTTCCCGCGGATGAACAACCTGAGCTACTGGATGTTCGTGGCCGGCTCGTCGCTGGCGGTCCTGTCGGTGTTCGCACCGGGGGGTGAAGGCGGTCAGGGCTCGGGCGTGGGCTGGGTTTTGTACCCGCCGCTGTCGTCCAAGGAAGACGGCTATGCGATGGACCTCGCGATCTTCGCGGTCCATTTGTCGGGCGCCTCGTCGATCCTGGGGTCGATCAACATGATCACCACCTTCCTTAACATGCGCGCGCCCGGCATGACCATGCACAAGGTGCCCTTGTTCGCCTGGTCGATCTTTGTCACCGCCTGGCTGATCCTGCTCTCGCTGCCGGTTCTGGCCGGTGCCATCACCATGCTCTTGACCGACCGCAACTTCGGGACGACCTTCTTTGATCCGGCTGGCGGCGGCGACCCGATCCTTTATCAGCACATCCTGTGGTTCTTTGGCCACCCGGAAGTCTACATCATCGTCATCCCGGCGTTCGGCATCATCAGCCATGTGATCTCGACCTTCAGCAAGAAGCCGATCTTCGGCTACCTGCCGATGGTCTATGCCATGGTCGCCATCGGGGTGCTGGGCTTTGTCGTGTGGGCGCACCACATGTACACGGTCGGCATGTCGCTGACGCAGCAGAGCTACTTCATGCTGGCCACCATGGTGATCGCGGTGCCCACCGGCATCAAGGTGTTCTCGTGGATCGCCACGATGTGGGGCGGCTCGATCGAGTTCAAGACCCCGATGCTTTGGGCCTTTGGCTTTCTGTTCCTGTTCACCGTCGGTGGCGTGACCGGAATCGTGCTGTCACAGGCGCCGGTCGACCGGATGTATCACGACACCTACTATGTCGTGGCGCACTTCCACTATGTGATGAGCCTTGGCGCCGTGTTCGGCATCTTTGCCGGGATCTATTTCTGGTTCGGCAAGATGTCGGGCCGCGAATATCCGGAATGGGCGGGCAAGCTGCACTTCTGGACCATGTTCATCGGGGCGAACTTGACCTTCTTCCCCCAGCACTTCCTGGGCCGTCAAGGCATGCCCCGCCGCTACATCGACTATCCCGAGGCGTTCGCCTACTGGAACTGGTTCTCGTCGGTCGGTGCGTTCCTGTCGTTCGCGTCCTTCGTGTTCTTCATCGTCGTGATCTTCTGGTCGCTGCGCTATGGCAAGAAGATCACCGTGAACAACTACTGGAACGAGCACGCCGACACGCTGGAATGGACCCTGCCCTGCCCGCCGCCCGAGCATACGTTCGAGCAGTTGCCCAAGCAAAGCGACTGGGATCACAGCCGCGCCCATTGAGGGTTTGTGACAGAACGAAAGGCCCCGGATTTCCGGGGCCTTTTCAATTGGCCTGCGCGGCAGCCTCGATGGCCGGGGGCGGGGGAGACGATCAGATCATCAAGCTGCTGCTGGTCGGCGGGCCGGGTCGCAGGCGAAATTGGCGGCCATGGCGGCAATGTCGAGCGGAACACTGGCGACCCCTTGTCTGGGCCGATGCCAATGCTACACCAATGGGCATGTCCTTCCAGTGGCTTCCTCAGAGTGACCCTGCGACGACGGCGCTGCACCTGCGGCCCCACCGGTCGCTGTCGTCTGCCGGGTTTGTCTGGTTCATCGGGCTGACGGCGGCGCTGTTGGCGTTGCCGCTGATCCCCCAGCTTGGGACGCCCGTGTTGTGGGCGCTGCTGCCGTTCCTGACCATGGCGGTGGCCGGGATCTGGCTGGCGCTGCGGCTGAGTTACCGCACCGCGACCGAGGACCTGACGCTGAGCCCGACGGCGATCACGTTGACGCGGCACAATCCGGGAAAGCCGGATCAGACTTGGCAGGCCAATCCCTATTGGGTGCAGGTGATGCTCCACCCCACCGGCGGGCCGGTGCCGGATTATCTGACACTTTCGGGCAATGGCCGGATGGTCGAACTCGGCACCTTCCTGACCGTCGACGAACGCAGGCGCCTGCATGATCTGTTGCGGCAAAGACTGGGCGCCCTGCGTGACGGTCCGACCGCCTTCTGAGCGACTGCCCGACCAAGCCCATATCGGTGCCAGGAAATAGGTAGGAAGAGGATGACGATCTGCTTCCTGTCGGATGGTCCGGGGCTGGAACCTGCCTATCCCAAGCGGGTCTTGATCAGGGCACCGACGGCGCCGAAATCCATCTGCCCGGTATATTTGCCTTTCAGGATGGCCATCACCCGGCCCATGTCCTTGATGCTGGTGGCGCCCGCCTCGGCAATGGCGGCGTCAATTGCCTCCCCGGACTCGGTCGCGGAAAGCTGGCGCGGCAGAAATTCTTCAATCACCTTGATCTCGTTGCGTTCCTTCTCGGCCAGATCCTGCCGGCCTCCTTCCAGATACATCCGCACCGATTCATGGCGCTGTTTGACCATCTTGCCCAGGATCGGCAGGATGTCGGCCTCGGTCAGTTCGCCACCACCTTCACCGCGCAACGCGATCTCGCGGTCTTTGATGGCCCCGACGATCAGCCGCAGGCCTGACAGGCGCTCAGCGGCCCTGGCCCGCATGGCCAGCTTGATTTCGTCCTGCAATAGCTCGCGCACGCCCATTTGATGCCCCTTTTGACCCTGCCCCGACCATACCGCTGCAAGGAATGCAGCGCAACCATTACAACCGATTGATTTGGAACACTATTCCATTTGGGACTCGCTCTTGACCCTTGACGCCCCCGCAACTAGTGTCCGCCAAATTTCCCACGACGGAGGTCGCCCCAATGACCGATAAGCCAAAACCCACCGCCTGCCTGGCTCTGGCCGACGGGACTGTCTTTTACGGCCATGGATTTGGCGCGGTGGGCGAGACGGTGGCGGAACTGGTCTTCAACACCGCAATGACCGGCTATCAGGAAATCATGACCGATCCGTCCTATGCGCGACAAGTCGTGACGTTTACCTTCCCCCATATCGGCAACACCGGCACCACGGCTGAAGACGACGAAACCGCCGATCCGGTTGCGGCCGGCATGGTGGTGAAATGGGACCCGACCGAGCCGTCGAACTGGCGTGCCACGGGCGATCTGGTGTCGTGGATGACGGCCAAGGGCCGCATCGGCATCGGCGGCATCGACACCCGCCGCCTGACCCGGGCCATTCGTCAGCAGGGCGCGCCGCATGTGGCATTGGCCCATGACCCCGAGGGACGCTTTGACCTTGGTGCCCTGGTGGCCAAGGCGCGGGCGTGGGCGGGGCTTGTCGGCCTTGATCTGGCCAAGGACGTGTCCTGTGCCCAAAGCTACCGCTGGAACGAGACCTGCTGGGCCTGGCCCGATGGCTATGGCAAGCGCGAAGGGGGCGCGGGCCTGCGGGTGGTCGCGGTCGACTACGGGGCCAAGCGGAACATCCTGCGCTGTCTGGCCTCGACCGGCTGCGACGTTACGGTCCTGCCCGCCTCGGCCACCGCCGAAGATGTGCTGGCGCTGAACCCCGAAGGCGTGTTCCTGTCCAACGGACCGGGCGATCCGGCGGCGACGGGGGTCTATGCCGTGCCGATGATCAAGGGCGTTCTGCAGGCCGATCTGCCGGTGTTCGGCATCTGTCTGGGCCATCAGATGCTGGCACTTGCACTGGGGGCCACCACCGTCAAGATGAACCACGGCCACCATGGGGCCAACCACCCCGTCAAGGATCTGGACACCGGCAAGGTCGAGATCACCTCGATGAACCACGGCTTTACCGTGGACAGCAGGACCCTGCCCGCAGGCGTCCGCGAGACGCATGTGTCCCTGTTCGACGGGTCAAACTGCGGCATCGCGGTCAACGGCAAGCCGGTCTTTTCGGTGCAATATCACCCCGAGGCCAGCCCCGGCCCGCAGGACAGCTTCTATCTGTTCGAGCGCTTTGCCGCGGCCATGCGCACCCGTCGACCGGCATGACGTGTTTCCCGAAAAGTTCCCCCGCGAAAAATCGCAGTTTGTAAACGGTCTGTTAAACTTCCCTTAACTATCAGGGTGCCAGTCTGGCCGGGTTGCGTGCATCAAGCCGCATCTCCGGAGCAGAATGTCAGTCCAGTCTCGGCGCAAATTCTATCTCGCGAGGCCCGCCCTGCCGCTGGGCCTGCCCGAGGACGCCGAACCGAAGCCGGTTGACACCGATCAGGCGCTGGCGATGGAACTGCTGAAGGATGGGGTGGTGGCGCCGCACGGAATTCTGCAGGCTCTGAGCGACATAAAGGAGGGGGGGCGGCTAACGGATGCGCTGCTGACGCGGCGGCTGGTCCGGCCGGAACGGCTGTACAAGGCGCTGGCAGAGCTGACCCATCTTGGTCTGGCAGATCTGGACGCCGTGCCGCCAGATCCAAGATTGATCGACCGACTTGGGGCGCAGTTTTGCCTCGCCCATCACATCCTGCCATGGCGCGACGGCGGCGGCATCGTCGTGATCGCCACCCCCCATGCCGATACGTTGGAGCACCATTACGCCAAACTCATCACCACGTTTGGGCCGTTTGCACAGGTTCTTGCCCCCGCCGAACGCATCGAGGCAAAGCTGAGGGCGGCGCGGGGGCCTGAACTTGCCCGCGCCGCCGAGACACTGCTGGCGCGCGAGGAAAGCTGCCGCGACTTTGGCACGGCAAGCCGCACGACCTTTCTGATGCTGGGCCTGCTGGCTGTCGCGGCTGTCGCGATGCTGTCGCTGACCATGTCGGTGCTGCTGATCTGGTCGGCACTGACCCTGACCCTGACGTCAGGATTGAAGCTCGCCGCAATTTGGCACACGTTGCGCGCGCCACCGGTCGAGCCCGAAAACCCGGCGGTGATTGCGCGCCTGCCCGTGGTGTCCGTCATGGTGGCGCTTTACCGCGAAAGCGACATTGCGGCGCGGCTGGTGCGGCGGCTTGAGCAGTTGGACTATCCACGCGACCTTCTGGACATCATCCTGATCGTCGAAGAAGACGACCGGATGACCCGGGACGCGCTGCGTCGTGCCGCGCTTCCGACATGGATCCGGGTGGCGGTCGCACCGCGGGGCCGGGTAAAGACCAAGCCACGCGCCTTGAACTTCGGGCTCGGGCTGTGCCGGGGCAGCATCGTGGGCGTCTATGACGCCGAAGACGCCCCCGAGGCGGACCAGATCCGCAAGGTGGTCGAGCGTTTCCACCAGCGCGGCTCCGAGGTGGCTTGCCTTCAGGGCCGGCTCGACTTTTACAACCCGCGGCGCAACTGGCTGGCGCGGTGCTTTACGATCGAATATGCTGGCTGGTTCCGTGTTGTGCTGCCCGGACTGCAGCGGCTGGGTCTGCCGCTGCCCCTTGGCGGCACGACCCTGTTCTTCCGTCGCGAAGTGCTGGAGACCCTGGGCGGCTGGGATGCCCACAATGTGACCGAGGATGCCGATCTGGGCATGCGCCTCGCCCGCCACGGCTTTCGGACCGAAGTGATCGAGACCACTACCTATGAAGAGGCCAACTGCGCCGCCCTGCCTTGGGTCAAGCAGCGGTCACGTTGGGTCAAAGGCTATATGATGACGTATCTGGCCCATATGCGCACACCGCGGCTGTTGTGGCGGCAACTGGGTCCGCGGGCCTTCCTTGGCTTTCAGATCCTGTTTCTGGGCACGCTGTCCCAGTCGCTGCTGGCCCCCCTGATGTGGTCGATGTTTGCGCTGCAGCTTGGCTTCGGCCATCCGGCCGCGGCAGTGCTGAGCCATGGGGTCATTATCGCCATAGCCATCCTTTTCACCTGTGCCGAGGTGGTGAACATATTCATGGGCGTCATCGGGCTGCGACGCTCTGGTCAGGATCTGTCGTCGGCGTGGGTTCCGACGCTTATCCTGTATTTCCCGTTGCAGGCCCTTGCCGCCTACAAGGCGTTCTGGGAATTGCTGCGCTGCCCGTTCTACTGGGACAAGACCAGCCACGGCGCCTTTTCCACGGCATCGACTGGCCCTCAGCGCAGCTTGACCTCGCCGGCGTCGATCCGCAGCCTCGTCTCGTAAGCCTTTGAGATATGGGCCTTGAGCGCCCGGTAGGCCGCCTCGCCATCGCGCGCCTCGATCGCAGCCACGATCTGTTCATGTTCGGCCAGCGCCGGCACATCCCGCCCCTCTGCCGCAAAGGAGGTGGTGGCCATCAGGGCCATCGCGCGGTGGACGAGGTCAAGCTGCTGGATCAGAAAGCGGTTGTGCGAGGCCAGATGGATCTGCTTGTGAAACCGCTTGTTGGCCCGACTCAGCAGACGCGGATCGCCGCCGATCAGCGCCTTGTCCTCGGTCACCATCGAGCGCAGGACAAGCATCTCCTCCTCGGTCGCATGGCGGGCTGCAAGCCGGGCGGCCAGGCCCTCCAGTTCGGTGCGCACGGCGTAAAGCTCGGACAACTGGTTGTGATCCAGCGAGGCCACGATCAGACTGCGCCCGTCGCGCGTCAACATGCCTTGGGTTTCCAGCCGTTGCAGCGCCTCGCGCACGGGGGTGCGCGACACACCGAACTTGTCGGCCAGTTCGCTTTCGACCAGCCGGTCGCCCGGTTTGAACAGACCGGATTCGATCGCTTCCAGGATCAGCGAGTAGGCGTCTTTCGGCACATCCGTCCCCCATTTCGCGCCAACCTACTCGCCCTGCCCCGCCCCGACAACCCGCCCGTTGCCGCACCCCTCCCGTCGCGGTAGGATGGGGGTATGAAACAGCATTTCGCGCATGTAACGACCTGGGTCTTTGACCTCGACAACACGCTCTACCCCCCCAGCATCCGCCTTTTCGACCAGATCGAAGTGCGGATGACCGATTGGGTGATGCGCGAACTGGGCGTCGGGCGGACCGAAGCGAACCGGCTGCGGCAGCACTATTGGCAGAAATACGGCACCACCCTGTCGGGGTTGATGCGCGAACATGGCACCGATCCGGGCCAGTATCTGACGGATGTGCATGACATCGACTTTTCGGTCCTGCCGCTTGACCCGGCCCTTGCTGCTTCGATCGCCGATCTGCCGGGACGGCGGATCGTCTATACCAATGGTGGGGCGGATTATGCCGAAAGGGTGCTGAAGGCCCGTGGGCTGGACGGCCTGTTCGACGCCATCTATGGCATTGAACAGGCAGGCTTTCTGCCAAAACCCGAGCGTGCGGCTTTTGAGAAGGTGTTTGCCCTTGACGGGCTGACCCCCGGCACCGCCGCGATGTTCGAGGATGATCCGCGCAACCTGCGCGCGCCCCATGACATGGGGCTGCGCACGGTCCATGTTGCGGAAAAGCCTGCCGCGGCCCGCCATATCCACCACCACACCGACAACCTCACCCGCTTTCTGGCCGCCTTGAGCTGAGACGCTTTGCCGCTTCGCTTTCCGCCTGCAGCGCCCTAGATTAGCACCATGATCAAGACCGACATCCTGATTTCCGGCGGCGGCGTCGCAGGTCTGACCGCAGCGGCCGCTTTCGGGACGGCCGGATTTTCCGT
>JANMCI010000420.1:0-12193 GCA_031361245.1 Rhodobacterales bacterium | reverse complement strand
CGGTGCGGCCGACGGCGGCGTCATAATTGGGCACTCCCTGTGGCAGACGCGCGACGCAATCGGCCTCGACCCGAAAGCGACGCTCGCGCGGCAGGAAGTCCATATGCGGCGGGTTCAGGCCAAAACTGTGCGTGCGCTCGCCGATCAGACGCACCAGTCCTTCGCCGCCGAGCCAAAGATGCAAACGGGTTTCGGCCAGCGGCCAATGGGCTGGAACCTCAATTTCGGGGTGGGCAAAGGCCAGAGGCGCGCCGGAGTCCTGCCAGCGATGGCCCGTTGCAACGGGACGGCCCTCAAGCGTCCAGCGATCCAGCGCAATCACCTCGCGCGGCAGCCAACGTTCCAGCTCTTCCAGCCGTTTCGTCATCCGGCGCAGGCGCATTTCGAGGGGCAGGTTGCTGGGCATCGCGGTCCTCCTCACCGATTTTTCGCGACAATGCGGCGCGTCGGGCAGGCTGTCCAGCCCTACCCAATTCATCCGTCCATAAATATCCGACGGCGGATTTGGGGGGTGCGGGACCGGTCAATCCGGTTGCAGCAAATAGCCCTCGCCGCGCACCGTTTGCAGATAACGCGGCTGTTTGGGATCTTCCTCGATCTTGCGGCGCAGGCGGGTAATCTGGACATCGACGGCGCGGTCGCCACCGCCTTCCTCGCGGTCAAGATCACCGACAAGGCGGCCGCGCGGTATGGCGGAACCGGGGGCAGCGGCGAAGATGCGCATCAGTTGCGCCTCGGTCGCGGTCAGTCGGATGAGCTCGCTGCCACGCCACAACTCTCCCCGCTCGGGATCATAGCGCACGGCACCCAGTTGAAGGGATCGCGGCGCAGTATCGGCGGACTTGACCTGCGGCACCCGACGCAGGATGGCATTGATCCGGAGCAACAATTCCTTGGGTTCAAAGGGTTTGACGAGGTAGTCATCCGCACCGGCTTCAAGCCCTTCAATCCGGTTTTGCGCCTCGCCCTTGGCCGTCAGCAAGAGGATCGGCGTCGTCAGGCTGCGGCGCAGGTCGCGGGTCAGGGTTATGCCGTCTTCACCTGGCATCATCACATCGAGGACCAGAAGGTCGAAATCAAGCCCGGCCATGAGCCGTCTTGCATGGGCGGCATCGCGGCCGGTTGAGACAAGAAAGCCGTTGCGGATCAGAAACTTCTGCAAAAGTCCCCTGATGCGTTCGTCATCATCGACCACGAGCAGGTGCGAGGCCAATTCTGTCATGCTTCCGTCTCCTTCAGGCCCTGATACTGGCGGCGCATTTCGGGATCCATCATCGCTTCAAGGACCGTCCGGAAACCCTGAACCGCCTGAGGTCCGGCGGCACGATAGGCGGCGCGCATCCGGGCGCGCTGGGCATCCGAGAGCGAACGCTCCAGCGCCCTGCCTTTTTCGGTAAGGTGCAGCCGGCGTTCGCGCTTGTCGGCCCGGCCAACCCGCGCTTCGACCATGCCATCATCGAACAGGGTCCGCAGCACGCGGTTCAGGCTTTGTTTGGTGACACCCAATATCGCAAGAAGCTGCGACACGGTCAGGCCCGGCGAGCGATTGATGAAGTGGACAGCCCGGTGGTGGGCGCGCCCGTAATCCAGAGTGTCCAGAATGCGGTTCGGGTCGGCGGTAAAGCCGCGATAGGCAAAGAACATCGCCTCGATGCCCTTGCGCAACTGCTCATCCGTCAGGAAAAGCAGGCCCTCGCTGGATGCTGTCGTCTCTGCCATCTCCCGTCCTTTCTACAGGGCGTTTCTCATTTCCTCTCCGACTTTCTTCACGCCAGGAGCGAAGAAAGCGGCTGGCAGTTTGAGAGTGCCACAGTCGCGAATTTACGTCAGCCTTGTTGACATTCCAAGACACAACTGATAGCCAGCCGACGATTTCGCGCAACATTATGTCCGAAACGGACCTAATGGACGCAACATTCGCAAAGCGGGAGGCCGAGATGGCGGGTTATGACGATCGCGACGGGTTCATCTGGATGGACGGCAAACTGGTGGATTGGCGTGGTGCCAATGTGCATGTTCTGACCCATGCGCTGCATTACGCCAGCGCCGTGTTCGAGGGGGAGCGCTGCTACAACGGCAAGATCTTCAAGTCGCGAGAGCATTCGGCCCGTCTGCGGACCTCGGGCGACCTGCTGGACATGCCGCTGCCCTATTCTGTCGATGACATAGAGGCGGCGAAAGAGGCGGTGCTGAAGGCCAATAACCTGACGGACGCCTATGTGCGCGCCATCGCATGGCGGGGCGCGGGTGAGGATATGGGTGTGGCCTCGAAGCGTAACCCGATCCGGATGGCCGTGGCCTGCTGGACGTGGGGCAGCTATTACGGGGACGCCAAGATGAAGGGTGCAAAGCTGGACATCGCCAAGTGGAAGCGGCCCAGCCCCGAAACCATCCCCCATGCCGCCAAGGCCGCCGGGCTTTACATGATCTGCACCATGTCCAAGCATGCCGCCGAGGCCAAGGGCTGCTCGGACGCCATGATGTTCGACTATCGCGGCTATGTGGCCGAGGCGACCGGAGCCAACATCTTTTTCGTCAAGGATGGCGAGGTGCACACCCCGAAGCCCGATTGCATCCTGAACGGCATCACGCGGCAGACCGTCGTGCAAATGCTGAAGGACATGCAAATCAAGGTGCATGAGCGGTATATCGAGCCGTCCGAACTGGAAAGCTTCGAGCAGTGCTGGCTGACCGGCACGGCAGCAGAGGTCACTCCCGTCGGGCAGATCGGCGACTATAACTTTGAGGTCGGCGATCTGACAAAGCGCGTGGCCACGCAATACGAGGCGCTGGTCCGCGCCTGAACCAAACGGAATGATGGGCCTGACGGCCCATCACAGCTCTTCGATCGGCATCGGGCGGGCAAACTGCGCGCGCAGCGCTACCGCCACCCCTGCCCCGGCGACCAGCGCCATGCCGACCATGGTCCAGCGATCCGGCACATGGCCAAAGACGATCCAGCCCAGAATCCCGGCCCAAACCAAATGAAGATAGTTGACGGGTGCGAGCAGCGAGGCGGGCGCCTCACGGTAGGCCGCCGTAAAGAGGAAATGTCCGGCGGTCGCCAACACACCCAAGAGGCCCATCAGCCCAAGATCGACCCAGCTGGGCGCGGTCAGACCGTCTTGAAACGGCAAGAGCACGCTGAACACCACCAATCCGGCAACCGCGGTGTGAAACAGCATTGCGGTCATCGACTCGGTCTTGGCAAGTACCCGGGTCAGAAGGTGGTAGGCCGACGAAAGGACGGCGTTGATCAGGCACAGCGTAACGCCGACCGGGTCAAGACCATTGCCAGGCCGCACGATCAGGATCACTCCGGCAAACCCGGCAACGGCACCGATCCAGCCTGACAGGTTGACAGTTTCCCCCAGCAAACGCCAGGCGAGGAGCATCACCAGGATCGGAGCAAGATAGACGATGGCGACGGTCTCGCCAACGGGCATGACCTTCAAGGCCAGCCCCATGGTCAGGGAGGCCGAGGCGAGGCAAAGTCCGCGCAAAATGACCAGAAATGTCCGGTTTGTCCGCCACAGCGCCGGCCCCTGCGACGGCCCGAGTATGGCCGCCAGCAGTCCCGCGTTGACGAAGTAGCGCAAGGTGACGACCAGCACGACACCATAGGCGGTTGCCAGTTGTTTGGTCAGCACATCGGCGACCGCGAAGAGCAAGACGGCCGAGGATACGAGGGCCACGCCCCTCAGCGGATTTCCTGTAGCAACGGTGTCTGCCAAGGGCTGTCTCCTCGATCGGGGCAATCGGCGGCGTTGGCCGGTGGCTGGAAAGGTGCACGGCGTTCAAATCCGCCAGCGGGTCAACAGTCAGCTTGCAGATCCGCACCTGCGCTTGTCAAAGCGGGTCTCATGCCTCTGCAACCGAGCCATCCGGGCTGGCAAAAAATGCAACTGCCCGGCACCCTCATCAAAGTGCTATGAAAACCGAAAGTGGTGCCGCTGAAGAGACTCGAACTCCCGACCCCATCATTACGAATGACGTGCTCTACCAGCTGAGCTACAGCGGCACTTTCTGGTGTTGCCCCTACTATGGCCCCCCTATTCTGGTGTCAACCCCGCAACTGGCCGGCTTTGCGGACGGCCTAACTCGCACTTCGGGCGACGGCGGCGAGGTCGATTGGTTCAGGTTCCGGAGGTTCAGGGTCGGTGGGTTTTGGGGCGGCGACGAGAAGCGGGAGGAGTTCTGCGCCGCCAGCGCTGCGGGTCGTAGTCTCGACCGGTTCGCGCCAGGACAGGGTGTCGAAACCGCCGCAATTGTCGCAGATTGGCGCCCAGTCGGAATGGATGGCATGACATTTGTCGCAGCACCACTGCGGCCCGCGCGATGCCGTGATCGCCTTGGAGAGCCACGCCCTGACGGTGGCGTCGTCTGAACCTTCCCCACGTTCGACGGCAGCCATGATTGCAAGATTGCGTTGGGTCGGGTGGCTGGTGGGCAGGTCGCCAAGGGCGCGGCGGGCTGCGGGGAAATCCTCGGCGGCGATCAGCAACTCGGCCAGAAGCAAACGGGTTTCACTGTCTTCAGGATGAATGGAAGTCAGGGTGCGGAAGCGTTTGACGCGTTCGGCCGGGGACTCGTCGGGTTCAAGTTCGGCAAAGGCGGCAGCAAGGTCCGGGTGGGGCTTGGCCTCCCACGATTTCTTCAAGACACGCGTCGCGTTCTTCTTGTCGCCTTTTTGCAGATAACTCTGCGCAGCCATGACGGCAGCGGGGATGAGATCGGGCGATTGGCGGTTCGCTGCGATCGCGGCCTCGCGCGCTTCGATCGAGCTGTCCTCGGCAAAGACGACGCGGGCTTGCTGAAGGGCAAGGACGGCGTCGCGGCGGCGATAAACCTCTTTCGGCAGGGCGCCGGATTTCAACTGGGCACCGAGGGTCGAGCGCGCGCCTTTCCAATCCGCCGATTCGGATTGCAGCTTGAGCAGGACATCCTGACTGTCGGCGTGGCGCGGTTTCAGTTCCAGCGCCTTTGCGGCCAGTTTGAGGGCCGTGTCAGTGTCGCCCTCGGCCAACTTCTGCTTCAGGAGACCGCGAACGCCGACGAAACGGGTGCGGGGATCGGCGAGGAGAGCTTTGTAGGCCCCCGTCGCCTTTTTGCTGTCGCCAGCAGCCTCGGCGGCCTGCGCAACGATGAGGTTGGTCAGTTCGGGCCGGTCAAGATAGCTTTCCGCGCGCTCGGCCTTGATAAGTGCCAGACGCCCCTCGCCCGCAGCAAGCGCCAAAAGGCCATCGACCAGCGCCTGATAACCGCGCGCCTCGCGGTTGCGGTCGAAGAAACGCGATATGGCGGTTTCATCGCCGTTTAGAAAGCGGAAGGTCGCCATCAGGAGACCGACAAGTTTCAGCACGATCCACAAGGCCACAAGGGCAGTCAGAAAGGCCACGGCGGCCTGAACCGGGCCCAGAGTGAACTCCCAGCCGCCGAAAGCCAGGCGAAGCGACGTGCCGGTCTCCAGCAAAAAGCTGGCGCCGAGGGTCACAAAGGCAACCACAGCCACGAACAAGATCAGTTTGATGAGGGACCACAGCATGAATGACCCCTACAATCCGGCTTCGGTGAGAAGGATTTGCACTTCTTTTGCCGCGTCCTGACGCAATTGCGCCATCGCGAGCCAGTCGGCCATCGCGGTTTGCCCCTCGGAGGGCAAGGCCGCAATCTCGGCAAGCGCTGCGTTCAAATCACCTGCGGTCATCGCGGCCTCGGCTCGTGACAGAACGGCGTCGGGATCGGTGCCCTCGCGCGGTGTCAATGACCTCGCGCCGGTCTGGCCGCGCAGAAAAGCGCTTGCGCGGTCGGTCCAGCTGTCGCCCATATTGGCCTTGAGCGCGGCATCCAAGGCAGCGCGGGCGGCGTCAGGAAAGGCCTGGCGCAGGGATTGCAGAGTGGGCAGGCCAGCGGCGGCGTGATCGATCAAAAGCGGAGACAAAGGCGTCTCGCCCAGATCGGCGATGGCAGAGGCATAGGGCGCCCCACTGTCCAGCGCCGCCGCGATCTGATGCAAAGCGGCGCGTTTTTGCGTGGCGGCTGCAATGGCCTCGGCTTCGCTCTTGATGGCTTCAACCTTGGACCCGGCCTCGGCCAGCTTGGCGTCGATGGCGGCGGTCGCATCGGCCAAAGCGGCTGCGGCAATGCCGCCGGATTTCATGGTGTCGATCTGAGCCTGCAGTGCAGCCAGAGCGGCTGTGTCCGCTTGTCCTGCAGTGGCAGGGCGCGCCTGGAGGGACGCCGTCAGTTGATCAAGGGCGTCAAGCCGGGCCGTCAGGGCGGAAAGATCAGGTTCTGACGAGGCTGCTGCAAGGGACGCTTCGAGCGCGCTCAGCCGGTCAGTCAGGGCCTTGTCTACTGAAGGCGCCGGCATTTCGGCCAGTTTGGCAACAGCGGACTTGAGCGAGGTCAGTCCTGCCGACTGTGCATCAAGCTGGGCTTGAATGGCGGAGGTGTCCGTTTTCAAGCCACCGACCGGCAAGACCTGTGCCGCGCCAAAGCCGATTATCGCAGCCAGAACGCCACCCGCCACCATGGGCACGACCGATGCACGGCGCGGTGCGACGGGGACAGGAGCAACCGGACCCTCGGTCGTCTCTGGTGCTTGCGGCTCCGTGGCATCAGCCATGAGGTGTCCTTCCTTCGGGTAAACGCTAAAGCTGCGCCTTGGTTCCAACCTAATGCTGCCATGGGGGCGGGTTCAAGGTTTGGCCTTGGCAATCATCCGGGACGTGATTGCCGCAATCATGGACTGCGCATCGGGACGGGCGGCAATCGTGATGTCGCCAGCACCGAAGGCCTTGGCGGCGGCCGGACTGATGGCTACGATCGACAAGGCCGCCCTGATGCCAATTCGGTTGCATTCCCGCGCGAGGGCTTGGGCAGTGCGAGGTGAGAACACCGGCGCGATGACGTGGTTCGGCTGCATCAGCAGCGCTGTCACTTCGGCGGAAAGAGGCTGAAGATCCTGAGCATAAACCTCAAGCGAAAGCGTCTCTATTCCTGCCGAATTCAGGTTTTCGCCAACAGTGCCGCGGGTGTCGCGGCCGTGCAGATAGAGCAGCGGTCCGCGTGGAGATTGATCCGTGATGAGGGCGACAAGGTCTTCGGCGTTGCCGTCAGCCGAAATTGGGTCAAAGCCGGCACTCGCCGCCGTCAGCGCCGTTTGTCGGCCGACACAGTAGGCGCGCGTTGGCAGCACCAGACCATCGGCAACAAACCGCCTTGCCGCCTCGACCGCGGTTTCCGAAGTGAAGATCATTGCAGTCCAGTCACGCATCGGCACAGGCGGCGAGGTGAAGCGGGGCACCAGAAGCGGCGATGTCAAGACGGTGACATCAGGCAAACAGTCAAGCAGCGAGTCGGCAAAGCGCGCCGATTGCAGGGCCGGCCGGGTCAACAGGATGACAGGGGAGCGGGATTGTGTGGCCATGGGCTTGGTGTTACCTGCGGGGCGAGGTTTGGGCAACGGCGGATAATGGGCAAGGGACTGACCTTTCTGGGGATCGAGAGCAGTTGCGATGATACCGCGGCAGCTGTGGTGCGGGCCGCCCAAGGGGCAGGTCAGATCCTGTCGTCCGAAGTTGAAGGGCAGACGGCGCTCCACGCCGAATTTGGCGGTGTCGTGCCCGAGATCGCAGCCCGCGCCCACGTGGAACGGCTGGATCTTTGTGTCGAGCGGGCGCTGGCAAGGGCTGGGGTCGGGCTGGGCGATCTGGATGGGGTTGCAGTCACGGCGGGGCCCGGACTGATTGGTGGCGTGCTGTCGGGAGTCATGCTGGCCAAAGGGCTGACGCGGGCAACCGGCCTGCCGCTGATCGGCGTCAATCACCTGGCAGGTCACGCGTTGACGCCACGGCTGACAGATGGATTGAGCTTTCCATATCTGATCCTGCTGGTGTCGGGTGGGCATTGCCAGTTCCTGATTGTCCATGGGCCAGAGCGGTTCGAGCGCCTGGGCGGTACGATCGACGATGCGCCCGGTGAGGCATTTGACAAGGTGGCGCGTCTTGTGGGGCTGGGCCAGCCGGGCGGTCCCGCCGTCGAGGCCGAGGCGCGGTTGGGTGACCCGACACGGTTCCGCTTTCCGCGGCCATTGCTGGATCGCACGGACTGCGATCTGTCATTCTCGGGCCTCAAGACCGCCGTCCTTCGGGTCCGGGATGAACTGGTCGCTGCACAGGGCGGTCTCAAAGTGCAGGATCGACGGGATATCTGCGCGGGATTTCAGGCGGCGGTTACCGCTGTTCTGGCCGGGAAATCGCAGCGGGCACTGGAAATCTACCTGCAGGTGGCAGGGGAAGCCCCAGCCTTTGCGGTGGCAGGCGGCGTGGCGGCAAATGGTGCCATTCGTGCCGCGCTGGAGGCCGCTTGCGTGCAAACCGGCACCGTGTTTGCAGCCCCGCCCCTGCAGCTTTGCACTGACAACGCCGCGATGATCGCATGGGCCGGGATCGAGCGTTTTTGTCTTGGGGCGCGTGACGGGCAGGACCTTGTGGCGCGGCCGCGTTGGCCTCTGGATGACCGCGCGATACCGATGATCGGTTCGGGGAAGAAGGGGGCCAAGGCATGATCGGCGTCGCGGGAGCCGGGGCATTCGGCACGTCGCTTGCAATCGCGCTTGGGCGTGAAGGGCGCGAGGTTACCCTTTGGGCTCGGGACAAGGACCAGGTATCCGAGATGCAGAGCGAGCGGCGCAACTTGGCGCGTCTGCCGGATGCCGCTTTGCCGGACGCCGTCAAGGTCACGGGCGACATCGCGGATCTTGGCGGCGCGCAGGCGGTGCTGTTGGCGGTACCGATGCAGGCTTTGGGCGGCTTTCTGGCTGAACACGCTTCCGTTCTGGCAGGCTTGCCACTGGTTGCTTGCTGCAAGGGCGTGGACCTCAAGACACTGACGGGTGCCGCGACACTGATCCGACATGCTTGCCCAGAGGCAACAGTTGCCGTCCTGACGGGGCCGAGCTTTGCCGTTGATATTGCCAAGGGTCTGCCGACCGCGCTGACGTTGGCTTGCGACAGCGCAGCGAGTGAAGGGCTGCAGCGGCTGTTGTCGACGACGACGCTGAGGCTTTACCGGACGTCGGATGTCATTGGTGCGGAATTGGGCGGTGCGCTGAAGAATGTCATCGCCATCGCGGCGGGCGTCGTCATCGGGGCCGGTTTGGGCGAGTCGGCGCGGGCGGCGCTGATGACGCGCGGTTACGCCGAGATGCAGCGTTTTGCCTTACGCCTTGGCGCCCGGGCCGAGACGCTGGCGGGTCTGTCAGGTTTTGGCGATCTGGTACTGACCTGCACGTCGACCCAGTCGCGCAACCTGAGGTTCGGGATGGCGCTTGGGTCAGCCACAGGCTTCGATCCCGCGATCACGGTTGAGGGCGCAGCCACTGCACAGGCCGTGGTGCGTCTTTCAGGGCAGCTTGAGATCGACACGCCGATCACCGGAATGGTTGCCGCCCTGATCAACAGGAAATTATCTTTGGACGAGGCCATTCGCAGCCTGATGTCCCGACCCTTGAAACAGGAGTGAACATGCGCGTTGCCCTCGTCTGCACCGACAAACCGGATTCCCTGCAGCTCCGGCTGGACAACCGGCCGGCCCATATGGCTTATATCGAGGCGACTGGAGTGGTTGAAATGGCCGGACCATTTCTGGGCGCTGATGGCAAGATGATGGGATCATTGATAATCCTGTCTGTAGATGGCCTGCCGGATGCCAGGAATTGGGCGAAGAGTGACCCCTATGCGAAGGCGGGGCTTTTCGAAGAGGTCGACATCCGCGAGTGGAAAAAGGTGATTGGCTGATGGTTTACTGGCTGTTCAAATCCGAGCCTGATGTCTGGGGCTGGAAGGATCAGGTGGCGCGGGGTGCTGCGGGCGAGGAATGGCACGGCATTCGCAACTATGCAGCCCGCAACAACATGCGGACCATGGTCGTTGGCGACCGGGGGTTCTATTACCACTCGAACATCGGCAAAGAGATCGTGGGGATCGTCGAGGTCTGCCGCACTTCCGAGCCCGACAGCACGACGGATGATCCGCGCTGGGATTGCGTCAAGATCCGCGCGGTTGCGGGACTGAGACGTCCCGTGACGCTGGAGCAGTGCAAACACGTGCCAGGACTGGAAAAGATGATATTGATCAACAACTCACGGCTGTCGGTTCAGCCGGTGACGCCGGAGGAGTGGCAGATCATTTGCGACCTCGCCGGGGTGCAAGAACTGTAACCGACCTGCCGGGACAGGTGAGCAAGAGAGAGGGAAGTCATGGAAATCGTGAATACTCTGGCGGCAGCAGCGGGATCGTGGCTCTTTGGCGCAGTGTGGTACATGGTGTTGGCCAAGCCGTGGATGGCGGCGGCAGGGCTAAAGATCGGAGCGGACGGCAGACCCGAGGGTGGTTCAAGCCCGATGCCCTTTATCCTGTCGGCAATCTGCATGATTCTGGTGGCCGGGTTGATGCGCCACGTGTTGGCCATGTCGAACCTGACGACCGTTACGCAAGGGCTGATGGTCGGGTTTGGTGTTGGGGCGTTCTTTATCGCGCCGTGGATCATGATCAATAACGCCTACACGATGCGGCCATTCAAGCTGACGCTGATTGACGGTGGCTATGCAATCATCGGCTGTTCGATCATCGGGGTCATCCTGACACTTTTCTGAACGAAAATAGGGGTCCCCTACCCCTAAGGGACCCCCATCCACCCCACGTGCTCCCTAGCACCACACGTGTTCGATAAAGGTCCCGGACATGATGTCCTATGAGTTGACCCTAGCCCATTGCCGCGAGTCGGGCAAAGGGAAAGCCGGGACGATTTGAGGCAAAGCAGGCGGGGTGCAGAGGGGGCTGCCCAACGTCCACATGTGGACAGTTTCAAAATTAACGGAATCTCAGGAGTCCGTTAATTTTCGTTCACCAAATGTTCAGAGATATGTGCCGCGCCCGATTCGAGCTGGAAAGCGCCTCATAGTGCGGGCGTGTGAACACGAGAGAATCGACCAACCGAAGACCAGCGCAAATTGGTGGGCAGCACCCACTTTCGACTGAACGCAGTTTGCGATTTCCGCGAGGTGGATCAGTGCGTTTGATTGTAATAGATCTGATAGGCTGTCCTCAAAGCTGATTCAAACGCGCCCTCAATCCAGCCATGGGTGTAGCTGTTGTGTTCACCTGCGAACACGGCGTACCCATCCCATTCCGGTTGCAACATCGCCGAAAACAGTCGGGTCTTTTGCATCGGCGCAAAATAGGCAAAGGCCGAGCCTCCCGAGAACACGTCCCCAGACCAGACCTGAGAGGTGCCGACCTCGACATTCGACTGGACCACATCGGCGCCAAATATCGTCGACAGGTTGTCGATGGCAAGGGCGACGCTGGCCTCGACCGGCATGGCGCCGGTCTCGGTCGCATCCTGCTGGAAGGTATAGCTTGCCATGATGACGCCCCGATTTTGGCCATTGGCAAACTGTGCCGAGGTCGCAGCAGGGAACATCGTGTAGCGAATGGGCAGGTCCGTCACCATACCCCCGTCTGTTCCCTGGCCAAGAGCAGAGAAATAGCTCTGCCACCATCTGGTCTTGAACTGGAGCAGAATCTTGGTGACCTCGACATAGCGCAACTCACGAATGGCGTTAGACTTTGCGACGGAAAATGGCGTTCCCGTCTTCAGCAGGCGCATCGTTGTGAACGGAACGGCGAAGATGACATAGTCGCCCCAGGCCGTCAGGGTCTGCCCGCCCTTGGTCTGGTAGTCGATACTGACCCGCTGGCCAGGCCCGCCTGATGGCGTATAGTTTGCGGCAACCACCCTTGCGCCATAGGTGATGTCATCCTTTAGCGAGAACGGCAGCGCCGGATTCAGGAAAGCCGATGGAATTTGCTGCATGCCCTGCATCATCTGCATCATCCCGGCTTCGGCTCCGCCGGACTGCGAGGACAGGAAGGCGTCCTTCCAGGACTCGATAAAGGCATTGTCCAGAACAACATGAGGTGACCCGAGATCGTATAGCGAGATGCAATCCTGCGACCACCCTGCGACCTGCTCGAAATAGGTCTGCAGCGAGTATTGGTCGTAAAGGGCGGTGATCTGGGCATAGGCAGCGGCAATGTTGGCCGGGTTGTTCTGATAGACCGCGTCAAAAGCCTGGACAACCGGTATGACAGCCGCATCCCATAGCTGGTCAATCGTTTGCCCT
>JANMCI010000412.1:0-5383 GCA_031361245.1 Rhodobacterales bacterium | reverse complement strand
CTGAAGGGTCAGCGCCACCGCAGACCGAACTGGGCCGCACGCGGGGCCGGATCGGCTCTGCCCCTGCAATGTATCATCCCAAGTTTCCATTTGACCTCGCCAAGACACCGGCCCAGGTTCGCGGGCCAAATCAGGAGTGTGACATCACCAATTCCAAACTGATCACTCCGGTTCTGACTGCGGGTTGCGCGGTTCTGATCCTCAATTTCGGCATTCCCGCCAGCTTCGGCATGTTCCAGATCCCGATTGCGGCGCAGTTCGATTGGTCACGGTCGGATTTCTCGATGGCGATTGCCATTCAGAACCTTGCCTGGGGCATCGGTCAACCGATCTTCGGTGCGTTGGCCGAGCGGTTTGGCGACCGCAAGGCCATCATCGCCGGTGCGTTGATGTATGCGGCAGGACTGGTGCTGTCGAGCTTGGCCACCACGCCGGGGCAGATGCAGATGTTGGCAGTGCTGGTCGGGTTTGGCATTGCCGGCACCGGGTTTGGTCCCATCCTTGCGATTGTCGGGCGGGCGTCGCGGCCGGAAAACCGCAGTCTGGCGCTGGGGATCGCGTCTGGCATAGGCTCGGGCGGGCAGGTCATCGGCGCGCCAATTGCGCAGGCCCTGTTGCAGCATTTTCCGTGGCAGACCGTCTTCGTGATCTTTGCAGCCGCCATCCTTTGCGTGCTGTTTGCCCTGCCATTCCTGCGGCTACCTGTTGTCCTTCATCACCGCCCATTTCCCGGCCTTCATCACCGAACGCTGCGGGCCGATCGACCTGACCGGGGATTACACGATGGTGTGGTGGCTTGGGGTCGGCGTGGGGGCATTTTCGGCGCTGATCCATCTGCCGATCCGTGAAAAGGTCCTGATGCCGCAAGCGGCGTGATCTGTCGGGAATGGGCGGGATTTGCCGGATGCCGGCGTTAGCCTGACCCGATGGCACGCATGCGCAATCCCGGACGCAAGGGCAGGGTAGTGGACTATGGTCACTTGACCCATCCCTTCACCCCGCAGGCCGTGTTCACCGACGATGCCGTTGCTGCCCTGCATGACGCCGCCCTTGGCGTGCTGGAGCGGGAGGGGATGAAGGTGCTGCTGCCCGAGGCGCGCGGTCTTTATGCCGCCGCGGGGTGCCTTGTGGAGGATGACATCGTCTTCATTGGGCGCGATATCGTCGCAGGGGCGCTGGCAACCGCGCCGGGCCAATTCCGCCTGAGGTCGGTCAATCCGCGGCGCGAGCGAGACTACGCGCCGGGTCAGCTGCTCTTCGGGCCAGGGGCGGGCTGCCCCAATGCAACGGATCTGTTGCGCGGGCGCAGACCGGGAACGCTGCGGGATTACGAGGAAACGCTGGCGCTGCAGCAGTCCTTCGACGTGATCCACATTCTTGGTCCCTCGGTCGAACCGCAGGACGTGCCAAGCCCGCTGCGGCACTATGCGATGATGCGGGCGCAGATCTGTCGCGCTGACAAGCCGATGTTCGTTTACGCGCGCGGGCGGGGCCAGATCGAAGACTCCCTTGCGATGATCCGGCTGGGGCTGGGTTTGTCAGAGGCGGATTGGGCAGACGGCGTCTGGGCCTATACCGTGATCAACACGAACTCGCCGCGCCAGTTGGACATCCCGATGGCCCAAGGGATCATCGACTTTGCCCGCGCCGGGCAAGCGTCGATCATCACGCCCTTCTGTCTGGCCGGTGCAATGGCCCCGGTCACAGTGGCCGGCGCCCTGATCCTGCAACACGCCGAGGCGCTGGCCGCGATCACCCTCGCCCAACTTGCCCGGCCGGGGGCGCCGGTCAGCTATGGCGGCTTTTCGTCGAACGTCGACATGAAGTCGGGCGCGCCCGCCTTCGGCACGCCCGAACATCTGAAAATGCAGATCGGATCGGGCCAACTGGCGCGCCACATCGGCATGCCGTGGCGCTCGGGTTCGGGGGCCGCGTCCAACACCACCGACATGCAATCGGCGCAGGAAACCACCCATACCCTATGGGGAGCATTGATGGCGCAGGCGACGCTGGTCATCCATGCCGCAGGCTGGCTGGAGGGTGGCCTGACCTTTGGCTATGAAAAGTTCATCTGCGATATCGAAGCCCTGCAAACCCTTGCCGAGATGTGCGTGCCCCCCGGCTCAACCCCCGAGGATTTCGCCCTTGACGCCCTGGCCGAGGTGCCCCCCGGCGGCCATTTCTTTGCGGCCGCCCATACGATGCAACGCTATGACGGGGCCTTCTATGCCCCGCTTGTCGCCGATCTGTCGAACTTCGGCCAATGGACGGAAGCCGGGTCGCTGCGATCCGACCAGCGCGCCACGGCGATCTGGCAAAAGGTGCTGGCCAATTTCGTGCCACCACCCCATGGGGCCGAGGCGGTCGACCGCCTTGCCCCCTTCATCGAAGCGCGCACCGCCCGGGGTGGCGCCGCACCACTGGACTGAGCGGACGCGGCGCTTTGCCATTTGGGTCAAGGTTCCGGCGGCGTTTTGCGCCCCGTTGGGCAGAACGACCGCGGCGCCGAAAGCAAGGGTGACACAGGTCATGCCCAACACTTGCCCGTCCGTCCCCTGATACCGCTTTCCGACCCGACGCGACGTCGATCACGCCGCCCGCATTGACGACGTAGTCCGGCACCTGAAGAATGCCGCGCTGATGCAGCGCCTCGCCCAGACGGGGCGAAGCCAGTTGATTTTGGCCCCACCGGCCACGACAAGCTTGGCCCCGGCTTCAGCCAGATAGATGCAAAGCCGCACGCCCAATTCACCCAGAGCCTGCACCGCCATGCGGCGACGGTTCAGGACATTGGTGCCAAAACGGTTGGCCATGTCCGCCTGGATCGCCATGAACGTGCCATAGGCCGCAGCCGGGCAAGCCTTGCCCGTCGGCATGGCCAGACCGCGCGCAAAGGGCGTCATGCGGCGCAGCACATCCATGACACGCACACTTGTTCCGCTGTCATGAGCGGTCACGCAGCGGCCACCCAATTGTTCAATGCCGCGCCCGGCAACAAAGGCTTGCAGGCCCGTCTTGTTGTCGGAAAAGGAAAACACGGCTTCATGACCTGTCCGCCGAGGTGGGCCCAATTCGGTCATCTTGACCATGTGATGCCTCCCCCGGGCTGGAGCATGAATTTCCCCAAGGTTACTAAGTCTGCGCCCATGCCTTCCAGAGGATAAGGGGCCTTGGCGGGCCCCCAGCGCCGGGGCGGCCGGCACCGTGGCCCCATGTGCCAGCGGGCGCAATGGCTAGACCTGCACCACCTCCGGCCCTATGAACATGTCATGATCCTTTACCCAGCCGAGTTTGACGCCCGAAAGCAGGCTTTGTTCACGGCGCTCGCCCGCGCTGACGGCGGCGGGCGGCGGCTGTGGACCATACCGTGGTCGGGTCGGAATTTTCCCGAGACACCGGCGCGGGTGGCTTTGTGTTTGTCGCGCGCCAAGCGCCAGCCCAAGGGTGTGTGGCGGGTGCTGAAGGCCGGGCTGATCCGCCTGCAATACAACGGCGCGCGGCGTCTGTTCATGGCCAATCCCGGCGCAGTGGCGGTGGCGTGGAACGGACTTGGCGGCTCTCGGCAGGCGTTCTTGCTGGCGGCGCGGGATGCGGGCTGCGGCACGCTGGCATGCGAACTGGCGCCGTTTCCTGACCGGATCACCGTCGATCCGCTGGGGGTCAACGCCGAAAGCTCGGCGGTGGGGGTTGATGTTTCGGGCTTTGACGCGGGCGACGGCTGGCGCGCGATGGGTGCCGGGCTGATTGCCCGAACCTCGCGCCGGGCCGATGTCGGGCAAGGCTCCGGCGATCTGCCCGCCACGCCCTATCTCTTTTGCCCGCTGCAGGTGCCGAATGACAGCCAGGTCACCCTCTTTGCCGGTTGGACCGGAGGGATGGACGGGTTCCTGCGCGCGCTGACCGAGGCCGCCACCAAACTGCCCGCCGGCTGGCACCTGCGGGTCAAGGAACACCCCTCGGCCCGCAGCTCCCTCACCGACGCCCTCGCCCCGCTCGTCGCCACCGGCAGGGCGGTGGTCGACAATGCCACCGACAGCTTTGCCCAAGTGCAGGGAAGCCGCGGCGTCATCACCCTCAACTCTTCGATGGGTCTGCAAGCCTTCTTCCACGACAAACCGGTGGTGGTCCTCGGCCGCGCCTTCTTTGCCCGCCAGGGTCTGGTCGAGGTGGCGGGCGATCAGGTGCAACTGAACCACCTGTTCGGCGCCCCTGATACCCTGACCTTCGACCCTGTCCGGCGCGCCCGCTTCATGACCTGGCTTGACCGCGTCTATTATCCCGCTTTCAAATTTCCTCCGGGCGAGGCAGATCTGTCCGCGATGACGGAAAAACTGCTGCTGGCGAGGAAGATGGCTGCAAATGCAGCATCGCCCCTTTCGCCGCGCCCCCCTTTGCGCTAACAGCGCCCCGTCCTTGACGGTCAAGGGCGGATAAAGGAGACCCCGATGGGCTATAAAGTCGTCGTCGCGGGTGCCACGGGTAACGTGGGCCGCGAAATGCTGAATATCCTCGCCGAGCGCGAGTTCCCGGTGGATGAGATTGCGGCTCTCGCGTCGCGCAAATCCCTCGGCACTGAAATCAGCTTTGGCGACAAGACCGTCAAGACCAAGGACCTCGACACCTTTGACTTCACCGGCTGGGACATCGCGCTGTTTGCGGTCGGTTCGGAAGCGACGAAGATGTATGCCCCCCGCGCCGCAGCGGCGGGCTGCATCGTGATCGACAACTCGTCGCTCTACCGTTATGACCCGCAGGTTCCGCTGATCGTGCCGGAAGTGAACGCCGACGCGATCATGGGCTACAAGAACACGAACATCATCGCCAACCCCAACTGCTCGACCGCGCAGATGGTCGTGGCGCTGAAACCTCTGCACGACCGCGCCCGGATCAAGCGGGTGGTCGTATCCACCTACCAGTCCGTCTCTGGTGCCGGCAAGGAAGGCATCGACGAGCTTTGGGACCAGACCAAGGGCATCTTCGTCGTGGGCCAGGAAGTGGCGCCGAAGAAGTTCCCCAAGCAGATCGCCTTCAATGTGATCCCGCATATCGATGTCTTCCTGGATGACGGCTACACCAAAGAAGAATGGAAGATGGTGGCCGAAACCAAAAAGATCCTGGACCCCAAGATCAAGATCACCGCCACCTGCGTTCGCGTGCCGGTGTTCGTGGGCCATTCCGAGGCGATCAACATCGAGTTCGAGGACCCGATCGACTGGCAAGAGGCCACCGATATCCTGCGCGAGGCACCCGGCATTCTGGTCGTCGATAAACGCGAGCCGGGCGGCTATATCACCCCGGTCGATTGCGTGGGCGACTATGCCGTCTATGTCAGCCGCATCCGCCAGGACATCACGGTCGAGAACGGCCTGTCGATTTGGGTCGT
>JANMCI010000175.1:0-3241 GCA_031361245.1 Rhodobacterales bacterium | reverse complement strand
CCTCGAAATCGAACAGATAGCTTTCAATGTTCGGCTGGTTGATGCCGAACATCGGGCGCACGCCAATGCTGCCGGCCCCGATGTAGTGACCCGCCTGCGCGCCGGTCAGCACATCGACCCGCACGGCATAGACGCCGAATTTGGGCAGATGCAGCCCGGTCACCTCCATGTTGGCGGTCGGATAGCCCAACTGGCGACCCCGCTTTTCGCCATGGATCACCTCGCCTTCGATGCGGTGCCAGTGGCCAAGCATCGAGGCGGCAAAGCGCGGATAGCCGTTTGAAAGCGCGTCACGGATCGCGGTGGAGGAGATGTCCTGATCGCCGATCTGCACCAGGGTGGCGATCGTGGTGCGGAAACCGTATTGCAGACCAAGGGCTTGCAGGTCGGACGCCGTCCCGGCGCGGCCCTTGCCGAACCGGAAATCCGAGCCGACGACAACATGGGAAATGCTAAGTCCGGCGGCAAGGACGTCACGGGCGAACTCTTCGGGGGTCATGTTGGCGAGGGATCTGTCGAAGGGAAGCTCGTACAGATGCTCGACCCCTAGTTTGGCCAATCGGTTGGCGCGGGCTTCGGCGTTCATCAGGCGAAAGGCCGGGGCGTTCGGCGCAAAGAACTGGCGGGGGTGGGGTTCAAAGGTGACAATGCCAAGCGGGGCGTCGGTGCGGGCAAGCTTGATGACCGCCTGATGGCCCAGGTGGACGCCGTCAAAGTTGCCCATGGCAACCGAAGCACCGCGGGCGGAGGGATCAAGACCTTGCCAGTTTTGATGGATTCTCATGATTAGCGCAAAAGGCCGATGGCGAAGGTGGGGGACATGGACTTGGCGGCAAGCCATTGGTCCAGAAGTCGTTTGTCGGGGTGCGACGGGTCGGGTCCGAATTCGGACGCAGCAATGCCTCCGGTGACAAAGAGCGTGTCGATGTCCTCGCTCATCCCGCCCTGGACATCGGTTGTGACACCGTCGCCGATGGCGAGGATCTGCATGTCCTTGCCACCGGTCAGGGCCGAAAGGCGGCGGCGGGCGAGATCGTAGATCGGCGGATGAGGCTTGCCGAAGTAGAACACGGTGCCGCCCATCGTCTCATAAGCCTCGGCCAGGGCCCCGGCACAATAAAGCCGCTTGTCGCCAAAATCGACAATCACGTCCGGATTGGCGCACAGCATGGGCAGGTCGTTGATCTTGCATTGCAGCAGAACGGCGCGATAGTCGTCGGGCGTTTCGGTCAGATCGTCAGCAAGGCCGGTGCAGATGATGCCTTCCGCTTCGGCCAGGGGAACCCGGAGGATGGGCGGCTGGCTGGCGGCGAGGTCGGCCAGATCGTCGGCGAAGTCGGTAAAGAACACCTCATCCTTGGCCGCGCCGATGAAATAGAGCTTGCGGCCCACGGCACCGTTCAGCATGGCGCTTTGCGTCGCGTCGCCCGAGGTTACCACCTCGTCCCATGCGTCGCGGGGCACGCCCATGGCATTCAATTGTTTGATAACGCTGGATTTCGGGCGCGGCGCGTTGGTCAGAAGCAGAACCTTTCCCCCGCGCGCGCGAAAACCTTGCAGCGCCGCCACGGCCGTTGGAAACGGCGTCTTTCCATTGTGCAGGCAGCCCCAGAGGTCACAGAACACGGCGTCATAGCGCGTGCCCAGATCGGCAAGATTGGCGATGATGTCGGTCATGTGCGGCCTTTCGGGGCGTCGGTTCTGCGTCGGTCATTCGCCCCGGCACGGCGACGGGGAGGGGTGGGCCCTTGGGCCCGACCCGTCAGAGTTTCAGCGCGGGGATGATCTGCTTCTTGCGGCTCATGATGCCGGGCAGAACCACGGTGTCGCCGGTGACCTTGCAACCGAACGACGCCTCGGCCATTTGCTTGACCAGATCGTTCGGGACCAGCAAGGTCGCCTCTTCGCGCAGGATGTCCACCACGAACAGCAGCACCTGATCGGCACCATCCTCGCGGGCGACATCGGCCATCGACGCCATCAGGCTGGCCTTGCGGTCGAGGACGACTTTCGGCGCGGTGGTTTCCAGCACCGAGACGCGCAGCTCCTTGCCCGCGACCGAATACTCCTTGCTGTCCATCCGCAGCAGGGCCGCGTCCGAGAAGGACGACACGTCCGACTTGGCCTCGAACAGCTTGGTGGCAAGGTCGGGGATCGAGACGCCGAGGTCGGCAGCCAGCTTGACCGCGACGGCCTTGTCGTGGGGCGTCGTGGTGGGCGAGCGGAACTCCAGCGTGTCAGAGAGGATGCAGGACAGCATCGCCCCCTTGATCGCCTTGGGCGCCTTGGCCAGATCGGCCCCAATCAGGTCGTGCAGGATGGTGGCGGTGCAGGCCAACGGGCGGATGGTGATGTCGATGGGCGTCCTGGTCTTGATGCCGCCGACCAGCATGTGGTGGTCGATGATACCAACGACGTTCGCGTCGTTGATCGAGGGCGGCAATTCGGCCGGGTTGTTGGTGTCGACGATGACCACGGTGTCGGCGGCGGTCACGTCGGAAATGATCGTGGGTTTCTTCAGCTCCCAGTGCTTGAGCACGAAAGCGGCTTCGGTGTTGGGTTCGCCCAGCAGAAAAGCCTCGGCCGGGGTGCCTTTCACCTCGGTCAGATACCACGCCCAGATGATCGGAGAGCCGGTGGAATCGGTGTCGGGGGATTTGTGGCCGAGAACCTTGATGGTCATGGGTTTACCTTTGGAATGCAGATTTTGGGCGGCTTATAGGATGCGCCGGGTCCGTTGTCACGGGGGGGTCGCCCCGCGTTGACGGAATTGCCGACATGCCGCGGCGGCTCAACCCGCGCGGGACTGACCCCGGATGTGCCAGAACACCGCGGCAAAGACGATCGCCCCGCCGGCAAGGGTGGCAAGGTCCGGGGTTTCGCTGAAAACCAGCCAGACCCAAAGCGGCGCTATCGGGGCCTCCAGCGCGCCCAGCAGGGCCGTTTCGATGGGGGCGATGCGGGTCGAGCCAAGGAGGAAAAGCGAAAAGCCGATCGAGGAATTGACGATCCCGAAGCCTGCCAGAAGCAGCAACTGGTCGGCCGCCGGCGTTGCGATCCCGATGAAGGGCAGGCAGAAGGCAATGCTGATGACCTGGGACATGATGCCGGCGGGCAGGGTCGGGATGTCCGGGTGCCGGCGGGCAATCACCATCATCAGCGCCATGCCAAAGGTCATCAACAAGGCCAGTCCGTCGCCGAGGAGCGTGCCGTCGCTGCCAAGGCCCACCATCACGACCGA
>JANMCI010000383.1:0-5355 GCA_031361245.1 Rhodobacterales bacterium | reverse complement strand
ACCGACACCGCGATCTGCGCCTCGTCATCGTCAAGCAGCTTGCGCAACTCACCCACCGTCTTGCGCGGCACGATCACCCCGGGCATTCCGGCCGCACCTTCGGGCAGCGGGGCGTCGATCTGCGCCAGCCGGTGCCCGTCCGTCGCCACGCAGCGAAGCGTCGGGCCGTCGGCGTTCTTGGCGACATGCATGTAGACGCCGTTCAGGTAATACCGCGTCTCTTCGGTCGAAATGGCGAATTTCGCCTTGTCGAACAGACGGCGCAGCATCGGGGCGGGGGCCGAGAAATTGGTGGTGTATTCCGACGACGCCATCACCGGAAAATCCTCGCGCGGCAGCGTCGCGAGCGAGAATGTCGAGCGGCCCGCCGTGATGGTCAGACGCCCCGTCGCGGCGTCCTCGGTCAGCGACACCAGCGACCCGTCGGGCAACTTGCGGACGATCTCGTGCAGCATGACGGCCGACACTGTGGTTGATCCCGGCCGCTCGACCATGGCGGGCGCGCGGTCGACCACTTCGATGTCCAGATCGGTGGCGCGCAGGCTGACTTGCGCCCCTTCGGCCTCGATCAGGACGTTGGCAAGGATCGGGATGGTGTTGCGCCGCTCGACAACGGATTGTGCCTGCGCCAGTGCCTTGAGCAGCGTTGCCCGTTCGATGCTGAGTTTCATGATCCTGGCCCCTGTTGTGCCCCCGTATGGGGAGGGTGAAGTTAGCGGATTCCCAAGGATTATCAAGGGGGTTGGCGACAGCCCGTGCCTCTGGCTAAAGAATTGACAACACAGGGTTTATCAAGAAATGGTCCGCGCGGGTTGGCCATCCCGCAGCCACCCGACCCATCCCCTTCAGCCCTGCAGCAACCGCCGCAGCAGGTTCACGTCGTCGGAAAGCTGGCTGTCGGTCGACATCAGCTCTTCGATCCGCTTGACCCCGTGCATGATGGTCGTGTGGTCGCGGCCACCAAATCGACGCCCGATTTCGGGCAGGCTGCGCAGCGTCAGTTGCTTGGCCAGATACATCGCCACCTGCCGCGGCCTTGCGATGTTGCGCAGGCGCTTGGGGCCGATCATGTCAGCCAGACGGATGTTGTAATGCTCGGCCACCTTGCGCTGGATCTCTTCGATCGTCAGCTTGCGGTCGGACGCGCGCAGGATGTCGGCAAGACAGTCCTGCGTCAGTTCCAGCGTGATCTCGCGGCCCACAAGGCTGGCAAAGGCGAACAGGCGGGTCAGGGCACCTTCCAGCACACGGACGTTGGTGGTGATGCGATGCGCCAGAAACTCCAGCACGCCACTGGCCATTTGCAGACCCTTGTACTGGCTGCGGTAGTATTCGGCCTTGGTCTGCAGGATGCCGAGGCGCAGCTCGTAATCGGTCGGGTGCAGGTCCACCACGAGGCCGCATTGCAGGCGTGACTTGATCCGCTCCTCAAGGTCCTTGATCTCGCCCGGCGCGCGGTCTGCCGAAATCACGATCTGCTTGTTCTGGTCCACCAGCACGTTGAAGGTGTGGAAAAACTCTTCCTGCGTCGAATCCTTGCCGGCGATGAACTGCACGTCATCCACCATCAGAACATCGACCGACCGGAAGATTTCCTTGAAGTCCATGATCTGGCGTTCACGCAGGGCCTGAACAAAACGGTACATGAACTGTTCGGCGGAAAGATAAAGCACGCGCAACTGGGGTTGGCGTGCCTGCAATTCGTGGGCAATGGCGTGCATGAGGTGGGTCTTGCCAAGGCCGACGCCGCCATAAAGGAACAGCGGATTGAAGGTGACCGGGCCGCCTTCGGCCACGCGGCGCGCGGCGGCATGCGCCAGTTCGTTGGGCTTGCCCACCACGAAACTGTCAAAGGTAAAGCGCGGGTCAAGCGGGGCACCGGGCAGATCGTCATTGCTGCGGGCGACGGGCTTGGCGACCGGTCTGGCCGCCGGTTTGACGACCGGCTCCGCGACGCGGCTGACCGAAAATTCCACACGGCCGACATTCTCGCCCGAGGACCGCAGATGGGTCAGGATATGGTCAGAGTAATTGCGCGAGACCCAATTGCCGAAGAATGTGGTCGGCACCTCGAAATGTGCCACGCCGTTCTTCAGCGTCGTCAGTTTAAGGGGCTCGATCCAGGTTGAGTAGTTGTTCTTGCCGATCTGCGCGGCGAGTTGCTCTTTAACATGACCCCAAGTCTCGTTTGTCATCTTTTTTCCGTCCAAGAGTCCACCGGGCTGCTTATGCCGACCGGATCACTCAACCTTTCCCACTCATTACGCGTGTTCATGGCCAAGAAAGGGGACAACCGAACGCAGGCAGCAAGACCGGAACCAAGGCTCCGATTCGAGGGCCGCGCACCGGCAGGACACAAGGCATGGTGCCAGCTCAGCCGAATCTGAACCGCTCCACACAGGCCAGGTGCCGCGGGTTCTCCCGGCGCACACCTAGCAAATCATTGATCTTGAACCATTGTTCCGTCTGTACGGTGCCCGGTTTGGCAGTGCGGGCGTCGCGGATATTTGGCTCTTGATCCCTGTTGTCCCCCAAGTCGACGTGAATCGCTTGAAGACCGTAACCAGCCTGCGCAGGCGAGAGCAACTGATCTTCGTCCTTGACATAGCCCGTTCTGAATCGAATCCCGAAGGCAGTGCAAAAGAGCAACGCTCGCCCAACGGGACGGCAAAAAGCAAAAGGCGCGCCCGGTTGGGACGCGCCTTGGAATTGGCAAATCGCGGATGGATCAGGCTTTGGGAGCCTCGCCCAGAACCTTGACCCGGTGGGTCAGGCGAGACATCTTGCGGGCCACGGTGTTCTTGTGCAGCACGCCCTTGGTCACGCCACGATCCAGTTCGGGCTGCGCGACCTTGAGAGCGGCAGCAGCGGCGTCCTGATTGCCAGCGGCAAGCGCCTCTTCAACCTTGCGCAGGAAGGTACGGATGCGCGAGCGGCGCGCCTTGTTGACGGCATAGCGGGCTTCGGACTGACGGGCGCGCTTTTTGGACTGGGCAGTGTTTGCCATGGGAGATTCCTGACTGGGTCTTTGCGTTTCGATCGGTTGCACGCAAAACCCCAATGACCCGCCGGATAATCGGAGACGGAATCACATGCCTAAGCGGGCCCACGCGCATTTGGCTGGGCGTATAGGCGATGCGCGGGGGAAAGGAAACAGGAATTTCGCCTATTTGTCGCGGAACTGCGCCGGACGCTTGGCGATGAAGGCGGCCATGCCTTCCTTCTGGTCCTCGGTGGCGAAAAGCGCATGAAACAGGCGGCGTTCGTGCAGAAGGCCCTCGGACAGACTGGTTTCCATGGCGCGGTTCACCGATTCTTTCGCGGCCATGATGGCAAGGCTGGATTTGGCGGCGATTGTCGTGGCGACCTTCAGCGCCTCGGGGATAAGCTCGGCCATGGGCAGCACCCGCGAGGCAAGTCCCGCGCGTTCGGCCTCGGTGGCGTCCATCATGCGGCCGGTCAAGTTCATCTCCATCGACTTGGACTTGCCGACCAGATGCGTCAGGCGCTGCGATCCGCCCATGCCGGGGATGATTCCCAGATTGACCTCGGGCTGGCCGAATTTGGCGGTATCGGAACACAGGATGAAATCGCACATCATCGCCAGCTCGCACCCGCCGCCCAGGCAATAGCCCGAGACGGCGGCGATGATGGGCTTGCGGATACGGGCGATCGCAGCCGCGGCGGGGCCAAAGATGTCGCGGCCATACGCCTCGGCAAAGGAGGTTGTGGCCATTTCGCGGACATCCGCCCCGGCGGCAAAGGCCTTGTCGGACCCGGTCAGCACGATGCAGCGCACCTCGGGGTCGGCGTCGGCCCCGGCAAGGACCTCGCCCAGCTCGCGCAGCAGGGCAGAGTTCAGCGCATTCAGCGCCTCGGGCCGGTTCAGCCGGATCAGCAGCACCGGGCCGTGCGATTCGAGATGCAGGGTTTCAGGCATGGCTACCTCTGGCAATTCGGACAATAGAACGACGACCGGCCGGATTGCACAAGCCGTTCGATCGGCGCGCCACAGATGACGCAGGGTTGGCCAGCGCGGTCATAAACCTGAAAGCGGTGCTGAAAGTAGCCAAGCTCACCGTCGGTCTGCCGGTAATCCTTCAGCGAGGACCCTCCCGCCTCGATCGCCTCGGTCAGCACCTGCCGGATCAGCGGCACCAAAGGCGCTGCCTGCGTGTCCGCCGCCAGCCGGGCGGGATGGATACCGGCGCGGAACAGCACCTCGCAGACATAGATATTGCCCAGACCCGCAACCAGATGCTGGTCCAGCAGCGCCGACTTGATCGGCGTCCTGCGGGTTTTCAGCGCCTCCGTCAGATAGGTTTCGTCAAAATCATTGCCCAGCGGCTCCGGCCCAAGGGCTGCCAGCAACGGATGCGCCCCGGTCGACAGATCCATCGCGCCAAACCGCCGCGCGTCGTTAAAGGTGATCCTCGCCCCGTTCGACAGGTGCAGCACCACATGGTCATGCTTTTGCGGCGCGGGATGGTCATGATGGAACTGCCCCAGCATCCGCCCCGAGATCAGGATGCGCCCCGACATGCCCAGATGGATCAGCAACACCTCCCCCGTGGACAGATCGGCCAGGATGTATTTCGACCGCCGCCGCAGCGCCTGCACCACCGCCCCCTCCAGCCGCTCCTTCATCGCCACCGGCAGCGGAAACCGCAGATCCGGGCGGTTGATATCGGCGCGGACGATGCTTTGCCCCTCCATCACCGGCATCAGCCCTCGGCGGACGGTTTCGACTTCGGGCAGCTCAGGCATATCGATCCCCAGTCTTCCGCCTTGGACGGACATATCGGCGCATTGCAGCTTTTGCCTGCCGCTCTATAAGGTGGCGAGAGCATCCGGGCGGCAAGAGATTATGAGCGAGACCACACATTTCGGCTATCAGACCGTCCCCGAGGCCGAAAAGGCCGGGATGGTTCACGGCGTCTTTACCCGTGTGGCCAGCAAATACGACATCATGAACGATCTGATGTCGGGCGGCCTGCATCGCCTCTGGAAGGACGCGATGATGGACTGGCTGGCCCCCCGGCCCGGCCAGCGCCTGCTGGATGTCGCCGGCGGCACCGGCGATGTGGCCTTCCGCTTTCTGAAACGCGCGCCGGGGGCCACCGCGGTCGTGCTGGACATGACCGAAAGCATGTTGACCCAGGGCCGCAAGCGCGCCGATGCCGAAAGCATGGCCGACCGGCTGAACTGGGTCGTGGGCGACGCCATGGACCTGCCTTTTCCCGACAATTCCTTTGACACCTACACCATCAGCTTTGGCATCAGGAACGTCACGCGCATCGCCGACGCCCTCAACGAAGCCTTCCGTGTCCTCAAGCCCGGCGGGCGGCTGATGGT
>JANMCI010000377.1:0-6496 GCA_031361245.1 Rhodobacterales bacterium | reverse complement strand
AAAGATGCGGCGGGCCCGCTCGGAGCGCAGGGCCGGGAAATGCCACCACCGCTCGACAATGGCCGCGGCGCGTTCGGACAATTCGGGACCGCTTTCGGCCTGTCCCGGGGCAAAGAAGCTGTCGGTCAGGTATTCGACGCGGGCCAGCCGGGACAAAAGGGCGCTGCGGAAGGCCGGGGCGTCCTGATCCATGAAGGCGGCAATCCGGGCAACGCCGTCCGCCGTGGCGGGCAGGCGGTGGGTCTGCTCGTCGAGCACCATTTGCAGCCGATGCTCCAGCTCGCGGTGCTGGCGGTAGTGGTCGGCAAGTTCGTCTGCGACCTCTGCGGGCACCCAATCCTTCGCGGCAAGCGCCTGCAGGCCGTCGATCGTGCCGCGCGCGCGCAGGGTGGTGTCGCGGCCCCCGGCGATCAGCTGGCGGGTCTGGGTGAAGAACTCGATCTCGCGGATGCCGCCTTGCCCCAGCTTGAGGTCGTGGTTTTCGACCGCCAGCGGGCCGCGCAGGCCGCGGTGATCGCGGATGCGCAGGCGCATGTCGTGGGCGTCCTGAATGGCGGCAAAGTCGAGGTGCTTGCGCCAGACAAAGGGGGCAAGGATTTTGAGGAACCGCGCCCCCGCTGCAAGATCGCCCGCACAGGGCCGCGCCTTGATATAGGCCGCACGCTCCCACGTTCGGCCCTCGGCCTCGTAATAGGCCTCGGCGGCGGCCATCGAGATGCAGACCGGAGTGACCGATGCATCGGGACGCAGGCGCAGGTCGGTGCGAAAGACATAGCCCTCGGCGGTGATGTCGCTGAGAATCGCGGCAAGCCGCCGGGTGACGCGGATGAAGGAAGCGCGGGCCTCCTGTTCGTGGCCGGCATAGCGGGCGTCGTCAAAAAGGCAGATCAGGTCGATGTCGGAGGAATAGTTCAACTCGCCCGCCCCCATCTTGCCCATGGCTAGGATGACCATGCCGGCGGCGGTGGCGGCGTCGTCGGGGCTGGCGCCGGGCAGTTTGCCGCGGCGGATCTCTTCGCCGACAAGGCGCTGCAGGGTGAAGTCGACGGCGCGGTCGGCAAGGGTGGTGAGGGTGCGGGTGACCTCGTCCAGCGACCACAGCCCGCCGATGTCGCAAAGGGCGGTCCACAGCGCCACGCGGCGCTTGACCTGACGCAGACCGGGGGCGAGCGTGTCGGTGCCCAGCGTGTCGATGGCGGCAAGATCCGGGGTCAGGGCGGTGTCGGGGTCAAGGGTCAGCGCGGCGCGCAGCCATGCCTCCTCGCGCGCCATCAGGCCGGCAAGATAGGGAGAGCAGGCGGCGGTGGCGGCCAGAAAGCCGGTCAGTTCGGGGGCTAGGTCGGCAAAGCGCAGACCTGTGTCGGCGGCGGCCGAGGCGTCGTGGGGCCGGGGCTGGCGGATCAGGCGGGAGGCAAAGGTTGCGGTCATCGCGGCAGAATGCGGTGCCGCAGCGGCGGGGTCAACGGCGGGCGTGGTAAACCCCGCCCTGTTGCCGGAGTGGCTTCTCAAAAGAAAGTGAGGGTCAAGGGCCTGATCGCGTGCCGCTCCGCCGACCAACGAATGTGGCGGTAACTTCAGTCGAAATTGACAACTCGGGTCATTCAATCTCTTGAAGCAACCGATCCGTCGGCCCAAATCCATCGCGCCCTGAGAGTTGGTCCAAATTCAATGCCGGTTCCCGGCGACTTCGTCCGGATATTGATAGAAACCATGGTGGGGCGTGCGCCATCCTTCGCGAAGGTCGTGTCGCCAGAATTCGGACCAAACGACCGATATGCGCTACTTGACAGGAGTTGGGACGGCGGGATATCAGCCACGAACAGCGGTCCTCTGATGGATCGCTGACGATGATTTGGAGCACATTGCTTTGGCAGGATTCTTTACTCATTACAGTCGCTTCGGCGAAACCAGCGAAGTTGCCGCAGATATCGAACGGCTCAATTTTCGCTTCCGACATGTAATCGAGGGATGCAAAGAGTTGTTGGCCGGAAAGTCCGTGCTGGACATTGCGTCCCACGACGGCAGGTTCTCGTTTGCTTCGCTGCGCGGTGCTGGTGCGAAGTCCGTGGTCGGGATTGAAGCGCGGGCACATCTTGTGGAGAAGGTCGAGGCAACATTCGCCGAGTACGAAGTTGACCCCGCCACGTACAAATTCATAATCGGCGACGTCTTCGAGGAGATCAACAAGATCGAACCCGGCTCCATCGAGACAGCCATGGTTCTTGGGTTCCTTTATCACACCGCCCGGCAATACGAGCTGATTTCGTCCCTGTCGCGACTTGGGGTCAAGAACATTATCGTGGACAGCAATGTGATCAAGGTTGATCAGCCTTATATCTTGCTGAGGATGGAAAGCACGAAGAGCGACGCGCAGATTTGGGATTCATCGCGGCAAAAAGCGCTGTCATCCACACCTTCAGCTTTGGCGCTGGAACTCTTGCTGCAGGAGTTTG
Organism: Rhodobacterales bacterium; assembly: GCA_031361245.1. Taxonomy (GTDB): domain Bacteria; phylum Pseudomonadota; class Alphaproteobacteria; order Rhodobacterales; family Rhodobacteraceae; genus Stagnihabitans. Next base: position 4,043 of record JANMCI010000377.1, on the reverse strand, counting down.
GCTATTCCACCAGACGCTTGGAGGCCAATGGAGACATTCCGCTCAAGGCCAAAGATTATGAACGCAAGACTCGCGTCACGATTGTCGGAACCAAGGTCTGAAGCGAATTGCGTTCAATTGCATAAATCACCTGGTCGAATTCAACTGGTTGAAGATCGGGGACTGACTCGCGTTTCTACCGACTGATTTGCCGCTTTTGAATTCATTCGACACAGGCTTCATTGGGGTTGCCGGGCATTCCCCCGACAGGGTTTTGCCAAAAAGAAGCTGATTTGTCAGGCACTCTCTATCAAATCCCAGCGGTTGCCGAATGGGTCGCGCCAGACTGCCACGATGCCATAAGGCTCATGGCGCGGCAGTTCCTCGAAGGGAACGCCCGCCGCCTGCATCCTTGCATGATCCCGCGCGAAATCGTCGGTCTGCAGAAAGAGCCAGACCCGTCCGCCGGACTGATTGCCGATGGCGGCTTGCTGCTCCGGTCCCTCGGCCCGCGCCAGAACCAGCCGCACGCCACCGCCGGGGGGTTCGACCGTGACCCAGCGCCTGGCGCCCTGATCGATATCGTCGATCAGCGAAAATCCCATGACGTTGCAAAAGAAGTCGATGGCGGGATCATAGTCCGGCACCACAAGCGCCACGGCGGTCAGGCGCGACGTCACTCGCCGGTCGTGCGTTTGTCGGCCCGGGTGTCGGAACGCGCCTCGGGAAGGTTGATCTTGGCGACCTGCTCGGCAATCGGGTCGACCGACAGCGGATGCAGCTCTGCCCGGTGGTCTGCCGGATCGCCGATCGGCACCCACTGGCCGCCCTTGTAGATCTCGAGCGCCGAAAAGCCGGCCTTGTACCCCATCTTGCGGCTGCCCGGCACCCAATAGCCGAGATAGACATAAGGCAGCCCCGCCTCGCGCGCGATGGCGATGTGGTCGAGGATGGCGAAGGTCCCGAGGCTCAAATCGGCGAAATCGGGATCGTAAAAGGAATAGACCATGCTGAGCCCGTCATCGAAGACATCGGTCAGGCTGACGGCGGTCAGCGGGCGCGCCCGCTCGCCCGGTCCGGCGGGTCTGGTGTATTCGATCACCCGGCTCTTGATCGGCGTCTCTTCGATCATCGCGGCGAATTCGAACACATCCATGTCCGCCATGCCGCCATCGGCGTGCCGCACATCGAGATAGCGGCGGAAGAGCGTGAACTGATCCTCGGTCGCCCACGGGCTGGTGGCGTTGCGGCGCAGATGGGCTGCCGCCTTCATCACCTTGCGATGCGTCCGGTTCGGCACGAAATCGGCCACCCGGATCCGCGCAGAGAGGCAGGCCGAGCATTCGGCACAGGACGGGCGGTAAAGCACGTTCTGGCTGCGCCGGAAACCTTGCTTGGACAAGGCGTCATTCAGCTTTTGCGCGTGATCGCCCTGCAGCGAGGTAAACAGCTTCCGCTCCATCCGCCCCTCAAGGTAGGGGCATGGTTGCGGGGCCGTCACGTAGAACTGCGGCGCGATGGGAAGAGTGTGGCGCATTGGGGGTCAAATCTCGGGATTGGCCCACAGGTTAGCAAGGCCCATGCCATCCGCCAAGTCCTGAGTTTGACTCAAGCTTAATTCAATACATCGCCCTGCGGTTAACCAGAACCGCCCCAAGCACCAGATCCGACAGGCCCTGCCCGCGCTTGCCGAACATCATCATCAGGACCGAGATGATCTGCGGAAAGACGAACGCGACCGAGATGACATAGAAGAGGGTATGGGCGAACCCCATGGCGGCGTTCATGCGGTAGCCTTGCGCATCGCGAAACTCGAGCCCCATGAGCCGCATGCCAAGGGTAGCCGAATTGCGCGCCAGACCGATCCAGCGGTACAGAAAGCTGATCACCACATAGAGCCCGCCCAAAAAGAACAGCGCCAGAAATCCGGTCAGCGGCACGATCAGCGCCACGAGGAGGGCTATGATCACGGTGTCAAAGACCCATGCCACGGCGCGTTTGGGCACCACATCGGCATAGAACCACGATTGCGTGTCCGGGTCGGGATAGGTCGAGGCAAACATCGGCATCAAGCTCCTGCACAAAAAGGATGCGGCCCCGAACGCCGGGGCCGCAAGACCAGGGGTCAGTATTCGCCGCTGCGCAGCGTGTCGGTCGGCGGTGTCACGACGGGGGCCGCGGCGTCGGCATTGGCCCGGGCGCGGTCTTCCATGAAGGAGTCGAATTCGGACTTGTCCTTGGCGTCACGCAGACGCTGCAGGAAGGCCTCGAACGCCTCTTGCTCTTCTTGCAGGCGGCGGATGGTTTCGGCCTTGTAGGCGTCAAAGGCCGCGTTGCCGGACGAGCGGAAATGGCTGCCGAAGTGGTGAGAGCCGTGACGGGCCCACGGGCCGCCGCGCTCGGACGAAGAGTGGCCACAGGAACGATTGAACATGCGTTTGCTCCAGATCATGTAGGCGAGAAGGGCAAGGCCGATGGGCCAGGCGAAGATGAATCCGAGGATCATGGCGATGATCCAGGCCTTGCGGCCACGGTCGTCGAGCCAGCGCTCGGCGCCCCGGCCCCAGGACATGAGGCCCTCTTTGGGCGACACCGTCGTATTGGCGTTGGGGGCAGTGTACATCAGCTTTCGTCCTCCGTGTTGCGTTGCTATGTGAATGTCTTTCACATGAGCCAAGATGTCCCCGCGCCGGGAGGCTTTCAAGTGGGTATGTAAAGAATATTTACATTGGGCGGGAAATTGCTGATGGCCGGGACCGGAAATGGTGATTTTTTCATCATATTGCGCCAGAGCCCCCAGAATGATCATAAAGTTTCAAAATTATCCCCTGCCGCGACATTTTCCGCGTCATTTTGCGGTTGACGCCCCCGGCAGCGCTGCCTAGTGTCCGCCCGAAGCCAAGGAGACGTGAGATGTCACGCATTCTAGTCGGAGCAGGACGAAAGCGCATGGGCCGGTAACGGACAACCCTTCAGGTTCCCATGCGCCCCCAGGTCCCGACCGGGGGTTTTTTGTTGAGATGGCCAAGGCGCTTGTTGAGAAAGAAGGACAGACCGATGACACGTCAGATGACCGGAGCGAAAATGGTGGTTCAGGCCCTGAAGGATCAGGGGGTCGAGGTCGTGTTCGGCTATCCGGGCGGCGCGGTGCTGCCGATCTATGACGAGATATTCCAGCAAAACGACATCCGCCACATCCTTGTGCGCCACGAACAGGGGGCCGTGCATATGGCCGAGGGCTATGCCCGCTCAACCGGCAAGCCGGGGGTGGCATTGGTGACCTCGGGTCCGGGGGCGACCAATGCGGTGACCGGGCTGACCGATGCGCTGATGGACAGCATTCCGATCATCGTGCTGACGGGTCAGGTGCCCACGTTCATGATTGGCACCGACGGCTTTCAGGAGGCCGACACGGTTGGCATCACGCGGCCCTGCACCAAGATGAACTGGCTGGTGAAGGACACCGCCAAGCTGGCCGAGACGATCCACCTGGCCTTTCACGTCGCTACCCATGGCCGCCCCGGCCCGGTTCTGATCGACATTCCCAAGGACGTGCAGTTTGCCCAGTCCGACTATACCGCGCCGGCGGACATGAAGCCGTCGCATTACAACCCGCGCAAGAAGGGCGACGGCGAGCAGATCCTGCGGCTGGTCGAGATGATGGAGGCGGCCGAGCGCCCGATCTTTTACACCGGCGGCGGCGTGGTCAATTCGGGTCGCAAGGCCAGCACCCTGCTGCGCGAGCTGGTGGCTGGCACCAACTTCCCGATCACCTCGACGCTGATGGGGCTTGGCTGCTATCCGGCGTCTGGCAAGAACTGGCTGGGGATGCTGGGGATGCACGGGCTTTATGAGGCCAATCTGGCGATGCATGACTGCGATCTGATGATCAACGTCGGTGCCCGCTTTGACGACCGCATCACCGGGCGGATCAAGGATTTCTCGCCTCATTCCAAAAAGGCCCATATCGACATCGACCCCTCGTCGATCAACAAGGTCATCCGGGTCGATGTCGGCATCGTGGGCGATGTGGCGACGGTGCTGGAGGATGTGCTGGCGCTGTG
>JANMCI010000367.1:0-13441 GCA_031361245.1 Rhodobacterales bacterium | reverse complement strand
GGTCCACTCCCACGGCACCGGAACGCCCGCAAGCTCCCAGTGACCCGAGGGCGTGTCCTTGCCCTTCGACACCTCGGTCGCGGCCCCCCAGCGCCCCATGGCGGCAGCGTCCAGACCCGGCGTCGGGTCCCCCGATGACAGGCGGATCGCGGCCCCAAGGCCCAGCCGGTCAAGATTGGGCAGGCTCAACGGACCGCTGCGCCCCTGCTCGGCCCGCCCCGCGGCGCATTCGCGGGCGATGTGACCCAAGGTGTTGGCGCCGGGGTCGCCAAAGGCCGCCGCATCCGGTGCTCCGCCACAACCCACGCTGTCCATCACGATCAGAAAGGCGCGGGTCATCAGGCAATCCTTTTCAGAATAAGCGGCGGATCAGGCGGAGCCTCGGTGCCAAGCTGATAGGCCGACTGAACGGCGCGGATCGCCTCTTCGGCCTGCGCCTCGGTGGCGGCATGAACCATGCAAAGCGGATCACCGGACCCGATGTCTTCGCCAATTCCGGCCAGATCCGACAGGCCGACCGACGGATTGATCCGGTCGCCTTCGCGCTGCCGTCCGCCGCCCAGTTGCACCACGGCTAGCCCCAGTTTCTGCCCGTCGATCACGGTGACATAGCCCGCCGAAAGTGCGGGAACCTCGCGGATCACCGTGGCCGCCGGCAAGCGGTCCGGCCAGCGTTCGACAAAGTCGGCCGGCCCGCCTTGCGCTGCGACCATCCGGCCGAACCAATCCGCCGCGGCCCCCGATTCCAGCGCATGCTCGATCCGCCCGGCGCCGTCCGCCGCATCCGCGGCAATCCCGCCCAGCGCCAACGCCTCGCCGCCCAGCGCCATGGTGATGTCCCACAGGGCAGAATTGACGGACGTGCCGGTCAGCGTCTCCATGACTTCGCTGACCTCCAGCGCATTGCCGGCAGCGGTGGCCAAAGGCTGGCTCATGTCGGTGATCAGGGCGGTGGTCATGCATCCCGCCCCCTGCGCCGTCGACACCAGCGCCTGCGCCAGCGCCTCGGCATCCGCCACGGTTTTCATGAACGCACCCGAACCGCATTTCACATCCAGAACAAGCGCTTCCAGCCCAGCGGCCAGCTTCTTGGACAAGATCGACGCGGTGATGAGGTCGATGCTTTCCACCGTGCCGGTCACGTCGCGTATCGCGTAAAGCCGCCGGTCCGCCGGGGCAATCTCGGCGCTGGCCGAGACGATGGCGCAGTGGATATCCTTCACCTGGCGCCGCAATTGGTCTTCCGCAAGGCCGGTGCGAAAGCTCGGTATCGCCTCAAGCTTGTCCAGCGTACCGCCGGTATGGCCCAGTCCCCGCCCCGAAATCATCGGAACATAGGCGCCACATGCCGCAAGCGCCGGCGCCAGCAACAGCGAGACGCAGTCGCCGATGCCCCCCGTCGAATGCTTGTCCATTACCGGACCGGGCAGATCCCATTTCATCACCTGCCCCGAATTGGTCATGCCGCGGGTCAGGGCAACCCGCCCCGTCTCCCCCAGACCCTTCAGCAGCACCGCCATGGCAAAGGCCCCGGCTTGCGCGTCGCTGACCAAGCCGCTGGCAAGTCCGGTGGCGAACCAGGTCAGCTCCTCGGCCGAGGGGTGTTTGCCGTCGCGGATGCCGGCGATGATGGCGCGCGCGTCCATCAGCTGCGTGCCATATGGGCGGCTGTGAATACGCCGGGCAACAGGTCCGCGACGGTCATGGTCAGGGATTTGCCATCGGTCGTGTGCATGGTCACCCGCACGCTCTGGTCGGCAAACTCGGCGATCTTCTGGCGGCATCCACCGCAGGGCGGCACCGGATCCGGGCTGTCGGCGATGACGTGGATCTCGGCAATGCGCATGTCACCGGCTGCTATCATCGCGGCAATGGCCCCGGCCTCGGCGCAGGTGCCCTCCGGGAAGGCCACGTTTTCGACGTTGCAGCCGACATGGACCGACCCCGAGGTCGCGCGCAACGCGGCGCCGACCTTGAACTGGGAATAGGGGGCATAGGCGCGCAGACGCACTTCGGCGGCAGCTTCTCTCAACATGGGGCCCTCGAATGATTTGACCAGTTGGACAGGATTGTGGGCCGGTTCCGGATTTGTTGCAAGCGCCGGAACCGGGGGGTTTCACACCCCCCGCACCCCCCGTGGGATATTTATGGACAGATGATGCTGTCAGAGCGTCGTCTTCGGATTGCCCGGCAGCGAAACCTCAAGCAATTCAAGGTCCGGCGTGCACTCGCTGTACCGGGTGGCCATCCCCGGCGGGATGACAAAGGCGTCGCCGGGCGACAAGCGGAAGGGGTCCTTGCCCTCGCCCTCCAGCGTCATTGCGCCCGACATGACGAAGGTGAAGACGATGTCGCCTTCGTGCCTGGTCCACGGCGCTTCTGCAATCGGCCGTGCCACCATCACCGATGCGACACCTTTGGTGTTGTCGTTGATGGTCGTGTCGCGCGCCTCAAAGCCCGGGATGCGAAAGGGCTGAAAGACGCCCTTGGCCCCGACGTTGTGGACAAAGCGCTGGCCCTGCCATTCGCGGTCGGGCCGGAACCACGGCGTCGGCAGGTTCATCACATGGTCGATTTCGGTGACATGATCCGCCGGCACCCCGATTTCGATGACCTCGATGCCGTCAGAGGCCGTCAGCACCCGGTGGCGGATCTCGGGCGGCTGAATGAAGCAATCGCCCGCCGTCAGTCGAATCGGCCCGCCCTGATCTTCATAGACCACATCGACCCAGCCCTTGACGCAGAAGATGAGCTGAAAGCCGACCTTGTGGAAATGCACTATGTCGGGAACGGGGCCGCCATCCGGTATGCGGATATGGCTGGCGATCATCGCTCCGCCAAGGCGGGACGGTATGAGGTCGCGGTAGTGCATGCCGGCACGGCCAATCACCCATGGCGCCTGATCTGCCAGACGCCGCACCACGAACGCATGCTGGGTTTCGGGCAGCACAAGCGGAGGGTTCAACGCGTCTATTTCGATGCGGGTGCCGTTCGGGGCGGTCAATTCGCGCTGTCCTTGCGCAAAATCATCCGGGTTGTCGGTCAGGATGCGCAGCGTGCCGGGTGCCTCCGTCGCACCCTTCTGAATGCGTATCCGCAAGCCGTGCCCCGACAGAACCGCGACTTCCGGGTTGTCGGCCGGATAGATCATGTCCAGCCGCATCCCCAGAACCTTGGTGTAAAAGGGCAGGTCATCGCGCAGCTCGCTCGTGGGCAGTCTGATCTCGGCGCGGGTGGATGACTGTGGGTCTTGCATGGCATTCCCGTTTGGTTTCAGTCAGACTGCGAGTTTGAAGGGTGATTTGCAAGCCAAGCTGAAACCACCTGGGCTACGCCGGCACTATCCTGCGAAATTGGGATGGTTCAAGGGTGAACTACATTCATGAGAGGCGGGACATGGTCGAGATCCGGAACGAGAATGCACGACAAGCGGCTCTGGATTACCACGAGCATCCCAAACCCGGAAAGCTGGAGATCAGGGCCACCAAGCCCCTGGCCAATGGCCGGGATCTGAGCCGCGCCTATTCGCCCGGCGTCGCCGAAGCCTGTCTCGAGATCAAGGCCGACCCCGCCGCCGCCAGTCGCTATACCATCCGCGGCAACCTCGTCGGCGTCGTCACCAACGGAACGGCGGTGCTGGGCCTCGGAAACATTGGCGCATTGGCCTCCAAGCCCGTGATGGAAGGCAAGGCCGTCCTCTTCAAGAAATTCGCCAATATCGACTGTTTCGACATCGAGTTGAACGAACCCGACCCGGTCAAGCTGGCCGATATCGTCTGCGCGCTGGAGCCGACTTTCGGCGCGATCAACCTTGAGGACATCAAGGCGCCGGATTGTTTCATCGTTGAACGGCTCTGCCGCGAACGCATGAAGATCCCGGTCTTTCACGACGATCAGCACGGTACGGCCATCGTCGTCGGGGCGGCGGCGACCAATGCGCTTCTGGTTGCGGGCAAGTCCTTTGCCGATATCAAGATCGTCTCGACCGGTGGCGGGGCGGCGGGAATCGCCTGTCTGAACATGCTGGTCAAGCTGGGTGCCCGGCGCGAGAACATCTGGCTCTGCGATCTGGAGGGGCTGGTCCATCATGGCAGAACCGCCCAGATGACACCGCAAAAGGCCGAATATGCCCAAGGCACCGCGCCCGCCACGCTGTCCGATGTGATGGGCGGGGCGGATCTGTTTCTGGGCTTGTCCGGTCCCGGCGTGCTGACTCCCGAGATGGTGCAGATGATGGCCCCGCGTCCGATCATCTTTGCCTTGGCCAATCCGACCCCCGAGATCCTGCCAGAAGCGGCGCGCGCCGTGTCGCCGGATGCGATCATTGCGACGGGTCGCAGCGATTTCCCCAATCAGGTCAACAACGTGCTGTGCTTCCCCTTCATCTTCCGCGGTGCGCTGGATGTCGGGGCGACCACGATCAACGACGAGATGGAACTGGCCTGCATCGAGGGGATTGCCGCACTTGCCCGCGCCACCACCAGCGCCGAGGCCGCAGCCGCCTACAAGGGCGAACAGTTGAGCTTCGGTGCCGATTATCTTATCCCCAAACCCTTTGATCCCCGCCTGATCGGTGTCGTCGCCTCAGCCGTGGCCAAAGCCGCCCTGGAAAGCGGTGTCGCGACACGCCCGATTGCCGATCTGGAGGCCTACCGTCAGGCGCTTGACGGCTCGGTATTCAAGTCGGCCCTGATCATGCGCCCGGTGTTCGAGGCGGCCCGCACCTCGACGCGGACCATCATCTTTGCCGAGGGTGAGGACGAGCGTGTCCTGCGCGCGGCGAACGCGATGCTGGAAGAGATGACGGTCAAGCCCATCCTGATCGGCCGCCCCGAGGTCATCGCGACCCGCTGTGAACGTGCCGGTCTGCCGATCCGGCCCGACCGCGACTTTGAGGTCGTCAATCCGGAAAGCGACCGCCGCTACCGCGACTATTGGGGCAGCTATCATGAACTGCTGGAACGTCAGGGTGTGACGCCGGATACCGCCCGCTCGATCATCCGGACCAATTCGACCGCGATTGCCGCCGTGGCCGTGCATCGCGGCGATGCCGACAGCATGATCTGCGGCGCGTTCGGGCAGTATCTGTGGCATATGAATTATGTGCGTCAGGTGCTGGCGCGGGGCGGTCTGCATCCGCGCGGTGCCTTGTCGCTGATGATCTTGGAGGATGGCCCGCTGTTCGTGGCCGACACGCAGGTCAACCCGATCCCGACGCCCGAACAGATCGCCGAATCCGCAATCGGTGCCGTGCGGCACGCCCGCCGCTTCGGCGTCGCTCCGAAACTGGCGCTGTGTTCGCATTCCAACTTCGGCAACCTCGACAGCGACTCGGGTCGGCGGATGCGCGCCGCCATGGAAATCCTGGACCATCGCGAAGTCGATTTCGAATACGAGGGCGAGATGAGCCTTGACGCCGCCCTTGACGCCGAACTTCGCAGCCGCATCTTCCCCAATTCCCGCCTGCAAGGCGCCGCCAACATCCTGATCTTCGGTTACACCGACGCCGCAAATGCGGCCCGTAACATGCTCAAGATGAAGGCGGGCGGGCTGGAGGTCGGCCCGATCCTGATGGGGATGGGCAACCGCGCTCACATCGTGACGCCCTCGATTACCGCGCGTGGACTTCTGAACGTATCGGCCCTCGCCGGCACGCCCGTTTCGCTCTATGGTTGAGGGGCTGGACTTTGCCGTGCGGCAGGGTAACTTCAACGCGTGGGGCGGGCGGTCGATACGGACCGTGGTATGGATGGCTCCGCAAAGGCCAAGCAAATTGGTCGGGACAGAATGACAAACGCGTTGGTTGACACCGAGGAATTTGACGAAAGCCGCTTCAAGGCGCTTTTGGAGCTTGCGGGACCCTCCACAGCCCGGACTTTGACCATTCAACTGCAAGAGGATCTGGCGCTGGTCGCAGAGGCTCTGACCGAAGCCAGGTCGTCCACCGATCATCAGGTGTTCCGCAAGCAAAGCCATGTTCTGCTCGGGATTTCCGGCACCATCGGCGCAACCCGGCTTTACCAGTTGTCCGAGCGTCTGAATGACCTTGCACGCGGCCAGGGTGGCGGTGCACTTGGCGATCTTCTGGCAGAGATTTTCGCCGCTCTGGACCGGTTGCTTGCCCGGATCAGGTCGGCCCATGCCCTACTGTTGGCCGTGCCATGAAACGGGCGTCTCCAAGGTCGTCGCCGGCCCCGATCCTGCTGATTGAAGACACGCCGTCGCTGCAACTGATCTATCGCAGCGTGCTGCAGACATCCGGCCATCAGGTCCGTCTCGCCTCGACGGCCGCCGAAGGGCTTGCCGCTTTTGTCCAGGACCCGGCAGGGGTCGTGCTTTTGGACCTTGGCCTGCCGGACCGCGACGGACTGCTTCTCATGCAGGAAATGCTGGCGCTGCGGCCTGAAACCCGCATCATCGTGATCACCGCCAATGGCTCGATCAACAAGGCTGTCGAGGCGATGCGTGCCGGGGCACATGAATTTCTCGTCAAACCCTTTGACGAGGGGCGGCTGTTGTCGGCGGTCAGGAACGCGTTGGAGCGTGCTGCAGCGCCAAAGGCCGTGGGTCCGGTGGCGTCAAAGGCCAACGCACCGGCGCAGTCTCCCCGGCCTTTCATCGGCTCATCCGAGGTGATGGACCGTATCCACGCCAAGATCGATTCCGTCGCCAGTTCGATGGCGACGGTCTTTATCACCGGCGAAAGCGGCACCGGCAAAGAGCTGTGTGCGCTCGCCGTGCACGGCAGCTCGTCGCGGGCAAAGGGACCCTTCATTGCGCTGAATTGCGGGGCCATTCCGCATGACCTGCTGGAATCCGAGGTCTTTGGCCATGTGAAGGGCTCGTTCACCGGGGCAATCTCCGACCGCCCGGGTGCGGCAACGGCCGCGGATGGCGGAACCCTGTTTCTGGATGAGATCTGCGAGATGGCGCCCGCCCTGCAGACCAAGCTGCTGCGCTTCCTGCAGACCTCCACCGTTCTTCCGGTCGGTGCAACCCGGCCGCAAAAGGTCAACGTCCGCATCGTCTGTGCCACGAACCGCGACCCGCTGGACGCAGTCCGTCGTGGCCAGTTCCGCGAAGATCTTTATTACCGGCTGTTCGTCGTGCCGATCCATATGCCGCCTTTGCGAGAGCGTGGCGACGACGTCATCGAAATCGCCGAGTCCGCCCTTCAGCAGTTCGCCGAAGAGGAAGGCCGCAGCTTCGAGGGCCTGTCCCGCGACGTATCCGATCTGTTTCGCCGCTTGCCGTGGCCGGGAAATGTGCGGCAGGTCCTGAACGTGATCCGCAACGTTGTCGTGCTGAATGAAGGCGGTGTGGTCACCCAAGCCATGCTGCCCGAAGATCTGGCCCTGGCAAGCGAAGGGCGCCCCACCCATGTGCAGGCGGCCTTGCAGCAAGACATGGCACCGGGTCTTGATGAGCTTCTGGGCCGGCCGCTTGCCGAAATAGAGCGCATCATCGTGACGGCGACCCTGGCGCGCCACGGCGGTTCGGTGCCCAAGGCGGCGCGGGTTCTGGACCTGTCGCCGTCGACGCTTTACCGAAAGCTGGAAGGCTGGGCCAAAGCCGCCTCTTCCTGAAGGGCGTGGTCGGTGGCCAGCCATATCTCGTGCAGCCCGGTCAGCCCGGCTTCGGCAGTCTCGACCGCCCCGGTTTTCCACGCCGTCTCAACCTCGGACAGCGCTTTTTGCAGCCCGCGCGCGCCAAAGATGCCGGCGCTGCCCGCCAGTCGGTGCAGATCGCGCAGCAGGTCCTGATCGGCAAAGGCAATCGCCGTCCTTTCCGCGACCCTGCCGACCGTCGTCGTCGCTTCAACGCGGAATGCCTGCAGCAATTCTTGCGCCTTGCTCGGGCCCAGATCCTGGGCAAGGGCCTCCAGGACGTCCTTGTCCAGCAGCGGGCCATCCACGGCGGCCGGCATTCTCGGGCCTTGTCCAGCCATGGCCTCCTGCAGTACCGACCGCAAATGCTCGCGCGAGAACGGCTTGACCAGCACCGCGACCATCCCGCTGGCCCTGAAACGTTCCGTTTCTTCCGCCAACGCATGGGCCGTCATCGCGACGATCGGGGTCCGACATGACGCCCCATTGCCTGACAATATGGTTTTCGCGGCCTGCAAACCGTCGACTTTCGGCATTGAAATATCCATCAGGATCAGGTCGAACTTCCGTGCTTCGGCCAGTGCGATGCCCTCAAGGCCGTCCCGCGCCTCGACAACGTCATGGCCCTCATTCTGCAACATCTTGCGCGCGATCAGCCGGTTGAACTCATTGTCCTCGACCACCAGTGTGGCAAGGTGCCGGGTGATCGCCAGCGGCGGCGGCACCTCGGCCCGGTTCGCCTGAACACTTTCCCCAACCTCCAGAATCCTCAGCGGCAAGATGATCCGGAACGTGCTGCCCTCACCCTTCTGGCTGTCGACCTCCAGCTTCCCGCCCATCTGCAAGACGATCCGCTTGGCGATTCCCAAGCCCAGCCCGGTGCCCGAAGCCCGCCGCGCGTAAGTGGCGTCCAGGGTCACAAAGTCGTCGAAGATGCGTTCAATATCCAACCCCGAGATTCCGATGCCTGTGTCCCTGACCCGGATTTCGGTTGGTCCCGTGGCACTCAAATGTTCGATTTCAACCGATATCCTGCCGTTGCTGGTGAATTTCACGGCATTGCCCACGAGGTTCAACAGCACCTGGCGCAACTGTGCGCCGTCGCACTCGACCATCGAGCGCCCGTCAGCCGGGCCGCTGAACACCATCTTGTTGCCGTTGGCCTGACTGGCCGGTGTCTGATTTTCCAACACTTCCCGCGCCAGCGCCACCAGATCAACCGGGCCAGCCAGCAGCGGCGCCTTGCCGCTGTCCAGTCTGGCGATGTCCAGCACGTCGTTGACATGGTGCATCAACAGCTTGCCTGACGCCTCCATGATCCGCAGGTACTCGCGCTGATGCGGCTGCAGTTCGGTCGTGTCCATCAGCTCGATTGTGCCGATCATGCCGTTCAGGGGCGTGCGGATCTCGTGGCTCATCACCACAAGCAGATCCGCCTTGGCTTTTTCACCCGCCAAGGCTTCGTCCCGTGCGGCCACCAGCGCCTGCTCGGCGTCAAGCTGCGCCGACAAGTCCCGCAGAAACGCCACATATTCTGTCTCGTCGCCCAGCGTCATGCGCGAGATTGAAACCTCTGCGGGAATTATTCTGCCGTCCTTGTGCCGGGCCATGATCCGGAACCGGCCCTGCCCGTCAATGTCAGGGGCCTTGCCCGGTCGAAACAGCGCCTGGGGTCCGGGATCGGCCATCACCAGTTCCGCCATGTCGGCCCCGACCGCCTCGTCCCGGCTGTAGCCAAAGGTTTGACAGGCCGCCTCATTGAAGTCGACGATCCGGCCATGGGCGTCAATTGTCACCAGCGCCTCCAGGGCCGTCGACACCACGGCATCCAGCCGCGACAGCGTGGCAAGGTTTTCGGCGGACCGCATCCGGTTGAACCGGAACTGGCGCAGAAGCATCACCAGCAACGCCACCAGAAAGGTGATCATCACGGCAGTAAGGCCCCCGGCCAGCGCCAGGGTCTCGGTCACCTCGCGCCGGCGCTTGTCAGAGGCTTCGGCAATCACCTTGACGCCGGTCAGGGCCACGACCCGGGCGTCACTGACGATTGCCGCGGAATTCTCGTAAAGCGTCGGCAAACGGTTGCGCAGCCCCTCATCCGGGCCATCAAAATAGGTCAGTTCATTGTTCATGAAGGTGTTCAGCCGCCCGATATGCTCAACATATTTCGGGGTCTCGCGCAGGCCGCCAAAGACCTGACCAACCCGCAGTGACTCCAACCGGCTGTACAGAATGTCATAGCGCAATCGAACGTTGTCGAGCGTTCCCTGATTGTCCCGCGCGCTATAGGTCGCCGACATCAGGTAAAGCAGCTCGACCTCGATCTGCGACAAGGCCCATTGCGCATTGTCGGTGCGGGACTCGCTTTCCCGCTCGATCTGTCTGACCACATCGAGGCCCAGCCAGGACAGCCCGATCAGGATCACAAGGAATGAAATGCCAGCCAGCGCCAGCGGGGCGCGGTTCACTCGGAAAAGCTGGAACAGGGTTGGCTTTGACACTTTGGCAGTCCTTGTCAGACAAGGTCAGCCTAAAGCAATTGGCTGAAAACTGTGAAGCGGTATTGCGCCCCGATGGCCATGTGCCCCGCTCACTGTGCGATCACGTCGATCCGGTCCAGTTGCCAGATGCTGCGGGAAAAGGTGGTATCGGTCCGATATTCCGGGCCATCGTCAAATGGATACAACACCCAGATCGGTCCCTTTTCGCGAACCGACATAGCGAGACCGTCCATCGCATAGGCCAGAATCGGCGCATTGTCCGTCGCGTCCTCGGTCGGAAACTCGACCGCATAGTCGTTCAGGGCGTGCAGGCGCAGCACGCTCTCCTTGATGTCCAGAAAGTCGACAAGGTCGCGCAACATGACGCCGGAAAAGTGGTGTGGTCCCTTGGTCCAGATCGTCGTTGTCACGATCTCGTCCTCGCCGATTGCCGCAAGTCGGGCGACATCCAGTTCGATCTCGCCGCCGGGGAATTCTGCCGGGTCAAGTCCGGTGATGGTCAGGATCACCGGTCCGGTCATTTCCGGAAGGGTCACGGCCTGAGCCTGGGTGGACGCGATGTGAAGGGAAAGGATTACGGAAAGGCAAATTCGCAATATATACATCAGGAACTCTCTTCAACGACCCCGGAAAAGGCACTAGCCGAGTAATTGCCCTAGCGCGGCAGAAAATGCGACAGAAAAGACTCTATTCCAAAGGATAGGATTGGCTTATCATGTGCCAGTCGTCCCTCTCTGATTCCGGCCAGGCGGGGAATTTATGCGATTTTGGCCGGTGATCGAAAAATCAATTCCATGGGAATGGCACCGAATGGCGCGAATTCTGGTCGCTGATGATCATGACTTGGTCCGCGAGACAATTGCCGCCTATCTGGTGGCCGAGGGCTTTGAAGAGGTGCAGACGGCCTCGGATGTGGCCCAGGCGCTGACCCAGGTGGCGCAGGTGCCCTTCGATCTTATCCTCGTCGACTATGACATGCCGGGCATGCAGGGTCTGACCGGCCTCGCCCGGCTGATCGCCGCCAACAAGCCGCGCCCGGTTTCGCTGATCTCCGGCGCGATTTCGGCTGAAACGGCGGCAGAAGCGCTGGAAATGGGGGCAGCGGGTTTCGTTCCCAAGACGCTTGGCTCGCGCAACCTTGTGGCGGCGGTGAAAGCCATGTTGGCGGGCGAGGTTTTCGCGCCGGTCTCGATGATTCCGAAAGGGTCCGAAGGGCTTTTGAGCGGGCGCGAGCTTGACGTGTTGCGCGGAATCTGCGCCGGCAAGTCGAACAAGGAGATCGCCCGGGACTTCGGGCTGCAAGAGGTGACGGTCAAGCTGCACGTCAAGACGATGAGCCGCAAACTGAACGCCAAGAACCGCACCCACGCCGCGATGATTGCGCGCGACAGAAAGCTGATCTAACTGTCGGTGTGCGAGGCGGCTGGGCAAGGCGGTGACGATCAACCGGTTGAGAATTCGCGCCAACCGGCTGGAAAGGTCTGCAGGGTGAGGCTCCCGAATTTGGCGATGGTTGTGCTGCGTCCTGCCGCGCGGGTTTATCTGGCAATCTATGATCTTTGCCTGCGGTTTGGGCCGGGCCGGGGGGCTGTCCTTCTGGGCTATGGGCCGGTCGTTCTGGGGGTAGGTGCGTTCCTGCTCAAGCCCGTCCTTCTGGACCCGTGGCTGGACAGCGGTGCGACGACCGTCGCGCTGTTCTTGCTGTTTGGGCTTTGCGGACCCGTGATCAATGTTGGCACCAAGATCGTCGCTGAAAACCTGCACAAGCGCCGTCACGGTCGCTGGCCGGACACCGGCGCCGTCCGGATTGATCCGCAGGGGGCCGTGTCCCCGACGATGGCTTGGGTCGAGGCGGTGCGCGCTTGGGCCAAGGATATGGGCGGCACCCCCTAGCGAACCGCAGGGCTGGTCAGTGCGGCGCTTCTTCCGATCGCACCGGCCCAAGCACCGGTGAAAGCAGGCGTTCCAAGCCGCGCCAGAACCCCAGTCGGTCGAGGATCGGGTTCACCCATGTGGTCAGGGTGCAATAGCCTACCTTGTGCGGCCATTTGTGATGCTGCCAGTGCTGCTGTGCGCGCTGCATCACGTGAATGCGCTGCAGAAAGCGGATGACAGCGGGCAATTCCTGGCGCGGCGCATGGGCAAAACGGTGCGCCTGCTGGCCAAGCCCGGCTGCGACGGCCAACAGCAGCAACTGCCAACTCAACACATCAAAACCCCAGGCGAGCGCGATGATGAGGATGACCACCGCGAATGCGATTGCGTTGTTGGGCAACCAGTGCTTGCGCAGCATTGCTGCGGGGTCGGTGTGATGGGACAGGTTCTGGCGGACAAAGACCGGCCCCCAGATCGGGGTGTCCTCGGTGCCCCATGTGTCCTCGGCCCAGTGGAACAGACCGGTGAACAGGTCCGCCAATGAGATCAAAAGGACGATTTGCACCAGCACGGACAGGACATCGAAAATGCTTTGCGGGAACATGGGTCTGGCCTTTGAAGTTCACCATCACGCGATGGACCAACAGCATGCAGATTGGGCGCGGGCTGTAAAGTGCTATCAGCCCGGTCCTGGCCTGGCCTGGCCTGGATTAGCCTTGCAGCGTCCGCACACCGTAACCTTCGCCCCGTGCCTGCATCGCCTGCACCGCCGCAATGCTCGCCGCAGCGGTGGTGAAATAGGGGATCTTGTCCATCAGGGCGACACGGCGGATGTCGCGGCTGTCGCTGATCGCCTGACTGCCTTCGGTGGTGTTCATCACCAGCGCTATGTCATTGTTTTTCAACCGGTCCACGATGTTCGGGCGGCCCTCATAGACCTTGTTGACCGGCGTCGAGGCGACGCCCATTCCGGTCAGCCAGGTCGAGGTTCCGCGGGTGGCGATCAGCTCGAACCCCATCGCCACCAAGCCGCGGGCGGCGTCGGCAAGGGCCTCTGTCTTGTCCATGTCCTTGACCGACAGAAAGACGCGGCCAGTTTCTGGCAGCATGTTGCCCGCCCCCATCTGCGCCTTCAGGAAGGCCAGCGCAAAGGTGCGGTCCCAGCCCATGACTTCGCCGGTCGAGCGCATTTCCGGCCCCAGAACCGGATCGACACCGGGAAAGCGCGCAAAGGGCAGCACCGCTTCCTTGACGCTGAACCACGGGGTTTTCGGATCGGCCAGGGTCAGCGGATCCGCCAGCGGCAGCAGGGTGTCCGGACCGACGCCCTGTGCATAGGGCGGGCGCATCGGGAAATTCGACAACGGCTCACCCGCCATCAGACGGGCGGCAATCGAGGCGATGGCGCTGTCGGTCGCCTTGGCGACGAAGGGCACCGTGCGGCTGGCGCGCGGGTTG
>JANMCI010000298.1:0-3703 GCA_031361245.1 Rhodobacterales bacterium | reverse complement strand
GGCGACCGACCATCCATTGCACCTTTCCAAATACTCATCTTCCCTTGCCGCACGAAATGCCCTTGAACCTGCAGCCGTCCCTGCCTACCGATAGCCCATCATGACCCAGACCACCGACAACCTCGCGCGCCGCAATGTCCTTGTCCTTGTGGCCGCACAAGCGGTTCTTGGCGCCCAGATGCCGATGATCTTCACCATTGCGGGCCTTGCTGGCAAGCAATTGGCACCGAACCCCTGTCTGGCCACGCTGCCGATCTCGGCCATGGTCATCGGCTCCATGCTGACCGCCACGCCGATCTCGGCCTTCATGGCCCGCTTTGGCCGCCGTGCCGGCTTTGTCGTGGGCGCTGCCGGCGGAGCCCTCGGGGCCGCCGTCTCGGCCCTCGGCCTGTCCCTGGCCTCCTTTCCGCTTTTCGTGCTCGGCGCGCTTTTCAGCGGCATCTACATGTCGGCCCAAGGGTTCTACCGCTTTGCCGCCGCCGACACCGCCAGCCCCGCGTTTCGCCCCAAGGCCATTTCCTGGGTCATGGCGGGGGGTCTGATCTCCGCCATCGTCGCCCCCGAAATAGCCAACCGCACCAACGAGGCCATGGCCGTGACCTTTCTGGGCACCTATATCGCGATCATCGGGCTGAACGCACTCGGGGTCTTCCTTTTCGCCCTCCTCAACATCCCCAGACCCGCCGCCCTCGGCGAACACGAGGCCAGGGGCCGCAGCCGGATGGAGCTGATGCGCTCGCCCCGCATCGCGGTGGCCGTCATCGTGGCGGCGGTCAGCTATGCGCTGATGAACCTCGTCATGACCTCCTCGCCGCTGGCGGTCGTGGGCTGCGGCTTTCAGATATCGGATGCCGGCAATGTGGTGCGCGCCCATGTGCTCGCCATGTTCATCCCCTCGTTCTTTACCGGCCACCTGATCGCCCGCTTCGGGGTCGAACGGATCATGGCGACCGGCCTTGCCATTCTGGCCTGTGCCGGAGCGGTCGCCATGTCCGGCGTGCAGCTCGAGAATTTCTACGGCGCGCTGATCCTGCTTGGCCTTGGCTGGAATTTCGGCTTCATCGGTGCCACCACCATGCTGACCTCGGCCCATACCGTGGCCGAGCGCGGCCGGATGCAGGGCCTCAACGACCTTCTGGTCTTTGGCGGGGTCACGCTGGCTTCGTTCTCGTCGGGCGGCCTGATGAACTGCTCGGGCGGCTCGGTCGTGGCCGGCTGGACGGCCGTCAACATGGCGATGCTGCCCTTCCTAGCGCTGGCAGGCGGCGCGCTGATCTGGCTGTGGGCGCGCCCCAAAGATATTGCTGAAACCATCTAGAGTTGCCATCATGGTTCGTCTCGACATCTTTTCCGACCCGGTTTGCCCGTGGTGCTACCTTGGCAAGGCCAATCTTGACCGGGCGCTGGAAGCTCATCCCGACCACCCGTTCGTGATCGAATGGCATCCGTTCCAGTTGAATCCCGACATGCCGCCCGAAGGGGTGGACAAGCGCGACTACCTGCTCAAACGCTTCGGCTCCGAGGCGCAACTGCAAGAGGTCCACGACCGTTTTCGCCAGATTGCCCGGCAAAACGGCGTGCAAATGGACCCCGACACCCCCAAGCGCATCCCCAACACCCTGAATGCCCACCGCCTCGTCCACTGGGCCGGGCTGGAGGGGCGGCAGGCCTTTGCCGTCGCCGCCCTGATGCGCGCCTATTGGGTCGAGGGGCGCGACATCGGCAACCTTGGCGTTCTGGCCGACATCGCCGCCGGGATCAGCATGGACCGCGCGGTTGTCGAGCGGCTCCTGGCCTCCGACGCCGACCTTGACACCGTCTTGGCCCGCGAGGCCCATGCCCGCGAGCGCGGCGTTTCCGCCGTGCCGACCTTCCTGATTGCCAACCAATATGTCGTCTCCGGCGCCCAGCCCCCCGAGCTCTGGGCTAGGGCGATTGACGAGATGAGCCAGGCCAACGCCTGAGAAAGCGCGCCGATGTCCGCAATCAAACACCCGTCACAACGCGAGTTCGTGGCGATGATGGCGATGCTGTTTGCCAGCATTGCCCTGTCGATCGACGCGATGCTGCCCGCCCTGCCCGCAATAGCCGCCGAACTGACACCAAATGCCGTGAACCGCGCGCAACTGGTCGTCGGCATGTTCTTTGCCGGCATGGGTGTCGGCACGCTGATTGCCGGACCGGTGTCCGATGCCATCGGGCGCAAGGCGACACTGTTGATCTGTGCCGCGACGTTTCTGGCCGGGGCGGCCTTGTGTACCGTGGCCCCCAGCCTGACCCTGCTGCTGGCCGCCCGCTTTCTGCAAGGTCTGGGGGCCGCCGGTCCGCGTACGGTGGGAATGGCCATGGTCCGCGACCTCTACAAGGGGCGCGACATGGCGCGCATCGTCTCGCTGGTCATGACGATCTTTGCCCTTGTGCCGGCGGTGGCCCCGCTGCTTGGGCAAGGCATCCTTCTGATCGGGACCTGGCGGCACATCTTCGTGGCGCTCATGGTCTTTGCCATCCTGACCAATCTCTGGGTCGCCTTGCGCCAGCCCGAAACGCTGGCCGTCGTGCAGCGCCGGCGGTTGCAGGTGGTCCTGCTTTTGCAGGCGGGAAAAGAGCTCTTTTCCCACCGCATCGTCCTGATCTCGATCCTGTGCCAAAGCCTGTCGACGGCCTGCCTCGTGGCAACCCTGTCCTCGCAGCAAGGCATCTTCGAACAGCGCTTTGACCGGGCGGCGAGCTTTCCGTCATGGTTTGCCGTGATCGCGCTGTGCTCGATTCTGGGCAGCGTCGCCAATGCAATGCTGGTCAACCGGCTCGGGATGCGGGTGATGGTGCAATGGACCTATGGCGCGCTGATGATCCTGACGGCGCTGATCCTGCTGCTGAATGTGACGGGCATCCTGCCCGAGGTGTTGGTCTTTCCGGCCCATATGCTGTGGTCCATCGGGATCTTCGCGATGATGGGTCTGACGATGGGAAACCTCAACGCATTGGCAATGGAAGAGCTCGGTCATATCGCAGGCTTCGCCGCCTCGGTGATCACGGCAATCTCGACGGTGCTGTCTGTCCTTTTGTCCCTGCCCGTCGGGCAGGCATTCCAAGGCACGCAGATCCCGCTGATGACCGGCGTTCTGGTATTTTCCGCAACAGCGCTGCTGCTGATGCGCTTTGCCGGAAAAGCCCGGGCCCACGGTCCAATCTGAGCGGCGTCACCGGTTAATTTCAGGTTAATGGAAACAGGTAACTATCTGTTTTAAATTGATAAAACACGATGTCGTCAAAAGCGACATCTGGCACATTCGGGCCCGGATTTCAGGTCTTTCCCGGCTTGACGATCTTTTCGGCAAGGTCGCGGGCGACGTTGAAGGCGACCTTGATGCGGTCGCCTTCGGTTTTCATCTCGCCCACCAGCACGATCTTGTTGCCCGCAATCCTAGCAGCCGGTCCCTGCGCCTTGACGAATTCGACCAGCCCGGCCGGGTTGGCGAACTTGTCGTTGTGAAACTGCACCGTGGCCCCCTTTGGCCCGGCATCCAGCCGCGCTATTCCTGCCCGCTTGCACATCGACTTGATCCGCACGATCAGGAGAAGCGTGTTCACTTCGCGCGGTAAGGGGCCAAAGCGGTCGATCATCTCGGCGGCGAAGCCTTCGAGCTCCACCTTCGTGGTCAGCGACGACAGGCGCCGGTACAGGCCGAGCCGCACGTCCAGA
>JANMCI010000241.1:0-6616 GCA_031361245.1 Rhodobacterales bacterium | reverse complement strand
CCGTCCAGTTCCCCGGCTGCGGCCAAGGCGACCTGATCGGCAAAGGACTGCAATTCGGACTGCGTTGCGGCCTTTTGACCAAAGTCGAACGACAGCGCCACGAACCCCAGGATCACCGTCAGCGCGATCGCCCAGAAGACGAGGATCGCCCCCTGATCGCTGCCTGACAAGTCTCTGATGTTGCGCAGTTTTGTCACGATGCTCTCTCAAATGGGCGCACCTCCCCAGTCCACCCGCCGTGGGGTGGTCCGCTCAGGCGCAGGTTTGGTGGCTCAGTTGACCTCTACGATCTCGACGACATTTCCGCGCCGGATCGTCACGGTCTTTTTCTCCACGGTTTCGTCCGTCGGGCTCTTGTCCTGCAGGATGTCCCTCAGGCTGGTATAGTCGAGCGGCTGATCAATCACATTGTCCAGCGTGCGCAGCGACAGGCTCAGCGATCCGGCCTTCTGCGCCAGCGCCAGCTTCTGGCCCTCGACCGGCGAAACCTCGACCGTGACGGTCCTTGCGATGGCCGTCTGATCGCTTTGCTGGTCCGAGTCCTGATCGACCCCCAGCACCCGGATGTTCTGCAGGATCGTCACCGACCGCAGGTCCTCACCGGTGCCTTGCGTCAGCAGGATGTCCACGCTGTCGCCCGGGGTCACAAAGCCGCCCACGGCGGTCTCTGCGTCCACCTTGATCGCCATGGCCCGCGAGTTGGGACCAAGGTTCTGCACCAGCGTCACCTTTTCACCAAAGCCGGAAATCTTGGACGCAAGGATCAGATCCCCCGCCGCCAATGCGTATTTCGTGCGCCGCGGCAGGCCCTCACCCTCGGGGATCAGGGTCGTCATGTCACTGAAAGAACCCGGCGGCAGCGCCTTGCGGGGCCAGTATTCATAGCGCAGGTTCTGCACCTGGATCGGCTGGCCGAAAGCGATATCCTGGCTTGCCACCACGATCGTCACCAGTTCCGATGCCGGATCTATGGCCGACGATGCTGCTGCAGCGGTTTGAACATTCATGTACTCCCGCGCCCCGTAGGCCGAAGCCCCGGCAATGGCGACGCCGAGCATTGCGACAAAAACGGAACGGAAATCCATTGGGCGTCTCCTTGTGATGTGTCCATTGGGCATTAATGCGATGCCGCGCACACGATCACATGTTTTCGGTTATGGCCGCCGGGGCGCGTGCAGGCGCCCCGGCGAGCGCAAGTAAAGTGGCCTGCGATCAGCCCGGCATTACCGTGCCAGCGGCGCCCATGGCGTCGGTGATGTCGGTGCCCAGCAGCGCCAGCGCACCGGTGCCGACGGCAACGGCCAGAGCAACGGCGACACCGTATTCGACCAAGGTCACGCCCTCGTCGTCAGTGCTGAAACGGATCCAGAGGGTGAGGAGTTTATCGTACATTTTGTTTCTCCGAAAAATGTTGAATGTGCCACCGGTATATTGCGGCTGGATGCAAACCGAAAGTGCAGTCTCTCGGCTCCCCTTCACTCTTTCTTAAGTATCGCTGGCGCGCATCGTCTCAACGGATGAAATTCTCGCGTCAGGGTTGAATTATCGCGCCGCCCTTGAAAAAAGATGCTTCTCCCCGCTCTTTTTTGTGCGGCTTCAGGCCGGATTTGACCGTTGCGGGCCGCCCAACTCCGGGCCCGCAACGCCAGCCCTTTCGCCGCAGAATCACCGGGATCGCCGGCCGATTTTGTTAACCTTTTCCGCGTGCAAGATCGGCGGGCGCAGCTGCGCGTTCGCCGTCAAGGCATCCGCCTCAGAACGCCATCGTTGCGGCAACCGCCCGCTTCCACCGCGCGTATCTTGCGTCGCGCTCGGCGCCCGCCATCGCTGGCACAAACCGCCGCTCCAGCGCCCAGCCCTTGGCAAAGTCCGCCGGTCCCGGACAGACCCCGGTCTGCAGACCGGCGAGATAGGCCGCCCCCAGCGCCGTCGTCTCGGTCACCACGGGCCGGTCCACCGGGGCGCCGATGATGTCGGCCAGAAACTGCATGGTCCAGGTGCTGGCAACCATGCCGCCATCGACCCTCAGCACGCCCTCGGCGGCCCCGCCCCAATCGGCCCGCATCGCTTCCAAAAGGTCGCGCGTCTGATACCCGACGCTTTCCAGCGCCGCCCGCGCCAGCTCTGCCGGTCCCGAATTGCGCGTCAGGCCAAACACGGCCCCCCGGCACTCGGGTCGCCAATAGGGCGCGCCAAGGCCGGTAAAGGCCGGCACCACCACCACGCCCTGCCCGGCGTCCGCCGCCTCGGCCAGCCCTTGGGTCTCGCTCGCGCCCTTGATGATCTTCAACCCGTCGCGCAGCCATTGCACGACCGCACCGGCCACAAAGATCGACCCTTCCAGCGCATAGGTCGTCTGCCCGTCCAGCCGGTAGGCAATCGTCGTCAGCAGGCGGTTCTTCGACGGCACCATCTGCCCGCCGGTGTTCAGCAGCGCAAAGCACCCCGTTCCATAGGTCGATTTCATCATCCCGGGCTCAAAGCAGGCCTGCCCGACCGTCGCTGCATGCTGATCACCCGCCACCCCGGCAATCGGGATCGCTGCGCCGAACAGGTCCGCGTCGGTGGTCCCGAAATCCGCAGCACAATCGCGCACCTGCGGCAGCATCGCCATCGGCACCCCCAACAGGCCGCAGATATCGGCGTCCCATTCGTTGTCGGCGATATTGAACAGCATCGTCCGCGCCGCGTTGGTGGCGTCGGTCGCATGCACACGGCCCCCGGTGAGTCGCCAGATCAGAAAGCTGTCGACGGTGCCAAAGGCCAGATCGCCCCGTTCGGCCCGCTCGGTCAGCCCGTGCTGGTCCAGAATCCACCGCACCTTGGTCGCACTGAAATAGGGGTCCAGCAGCAGCCCGGTCCTGGCAGTGATCATCGCCTCATGCCCCGCCGCCTTCAGCGTGTCGCACAGGGCCGAAGTCCGGCGGTCCTGCCAGACAATGGCGTTGTGCACGGGCTTGCCGCTGGCGCGGTCCCACACCACGGTCGTCTCGCGCTGGTTGGTGATGCCGATGCCCGCGATCTGCCCCGCCGCGATCCCGGCCTTCGCCATCACGCCGCGCACCGTCGCCACCACGCTGCGCCACAGATCCTCCGGGTCATGCTCGACCCAGCCAGAGTTGGGGTAATGCTGCGCGAACTCCTCCTGCACGGTCGCCACCGGTTTCAGTCCGCCGTCAAACAGGATGGCCCGGGTCGAGGTTGTCCCCTGATCAATCGCCAGCAAGTAGGTCATCGTATCCCCCCGATTCGCGCCCTTCGGTCAACCCGTCCTGCGGGGTGCCGCGCCCGGCAAATCGTATAGACGCCGGCGTTGCTCTTGCAAGGCGCTTTCCAAAGGGCGTCTCCTCGCTAAAACCCAGCAATTCTCAGCCATTGCTCCGGCGCCGGCGGCACCCCCTTGCCGCGGGCGTCCCATCCGTTACATTGCCCGCGCAATCATCCCGAAGGACCCCAGATGACCACCAAAGCGCCCGAGACCCAGATCGTGACCACCTGGAAGATCGCTTGCGACGGTGGCGAGGGTGCCCTTGGCCATCCCCGTGTCTGGCTGACCATTCCGCAGGATACCGGCTTTGTCGAATGCGGCTATTGCGACAAGCGGTTCGAGATTGACCGCGCCCATGCCCACGACGACGACCACTAAGACGTGGCGCGCAGGCTGCTGAAGGCGGTTACAGCGCTGGTGCTGCTGCCGTTCTTCTATGTCGCGGCAGCCTCGCTCGGTGCCGTGATCCCCGGCCCTCATCCCCAGATCGACGGCGGCCCGTCGTCCAGGATCGCCCTTGCCCGCGGCCCGATCCATTACGACCTGCTGTTGCCCATGACCGACGGCCTGCGCGCCGCCTTCGCCTTTGCCGAGGCGCAGGGTGTGCCCGTCCGTGACCCCCACGTGCGCTATCTGATCATCGGCTGGGGCTCCCGCGCCTTTTATACCGCGACCGGAACCTATGCCGACCTCGACCTCGCCGCGATCTGGCCGGCGCTGACCGGCGATGCGGCGACATTGCATCTCGATGTGGCGGGTGAGGTTGACGGTCTGCCCGGCATCACCTTTGTCAGCCTCACCGAGACCCAGCTGGCAGCCCTGACGACAGCCATTTCCGCCACCCTCACCCGCGACACCGCCGGAGATCCGATCCCGCTTGCGGCCCCGCCCTTCGGCCCGACCGACGCCTTCTATCAGGCCGAGGGCCATTTCAACCTGCTGAACACCTGCAACGTCTGGATCGGCCAGATGCTTCGCGCCGCCGGTCTCGACTTCGGCATCTGGACGCCGACGCCGCAAGCCGTCGCCTTCTCGGCCCGCTGGTTCAGCCCAGAGCAATCTTGAACCTGACGCCGAACACCGGCATTTCCTCCAGCCCCATATCCCGGTAAGCTGTTATCGCCCCAAGGTTTTCCCTTTGCGCGCTGATGGTCAGATACTCGGCCCCCTCGGCCAGACTGAAGCCCCGGACGGCGTCAATCAGCGCCTTGCCAATTCCCGCCCGCCGCCGCCACTCCACGATGAACAGATGGTTCAGGTCATGCCCAACTCCGCCCGTGACCAGATTGGGCCGCGTCAGCACCAAGGCATAGCCGACCAACCCCTCCTCCTCTGCCGCCACCCAGACCCGCGCCAGTCCCATGTCGCAGACCTGCCTTCGCAGCGTTTCCAGCGAAATGCTGGGCTCGTCACCATGATGCCGGGCCAAAAGCCCGATCATCTCATGCACCTGCGGCAGATCATCCGGGACGGCTTTGCGTATGTTCAACGTCATGTCATGCTCCTTGGGGGTGGTCCCACAAGGCAAAATGAAACCGCCTTGCGGGCGGTTCATCGGTCTGATCGGGGAAATGCGATGCTGACCAACCGCCTATGGGACGGTGGTAAAATACCAGTTCGTGGGGCGGGTCAGGGTCAACATGGCACTTGGATAGGCCGGCAAAAGCCACCTGTCAACAGACTGGCACGACCCTGAACTTCATGGCATGAACAGGGGAACAGGGGGACGCAACATGGCTTTCGGCAAGGGACATCACCTTCACCTCATCGACGGTTCGGCCTTCATCTTCCGCGCCTATCATGCCCTGCCGCCCCTGACCCGCAAGTCCGACGGCCTGCCTGTCGGGGCCGTCGCAGGCTTCTGCAACCTGATGTGGAGCGAGTTGTCCGTGGTCGGCAGCAAGACCGCCGCCACCCATATTGCCGTCGTGTTCGACGCCGGCGCCCACACCTTCCGCAACGATCTTTACGACCAGTACAAGGCCAACCGCCCGCCCCTGCCCGAGGATCTGCGCCCCCAGTTTCCCCTGACCCGCGACGCCACCCGCGCCTTCAACGTCGCCTGCATCGAGATGAAGGGCTATGAGGCCGACGACATCATGGCCACCCTCGCCCTGCAGGCGCAAGCGGCTGGCGGCGGCTGCACAATCATTTCGTCCGACAAGGACCTGATGCAACTCATCGGCCCCGGCATCGACATGTTCGATCCGATGAAGAACAAATCCATCGGCCCCGATGAGGTGTTCGAGAAATTCGGCGTCGATCCCGCCCGCGTCGTCGATGTGCAGTCCCTCGCGGGCGACGGCGTGGACAACGTCCCCGGCGCTCCCGGCATCGGCCTGAAAACCGCAGCCCTGCTTATCCAGGAATATGGCGACCTCGATACCCTCCTCGCCCGCGCCTCCGAGATCAAGCAACCCAAACGGCGCGAGGCACTGACCGAAAACGTCCCGCAGATCCTGCTCTCCCGCCAACTTGTCCAACTGAAAGGTGACACCCCGGTCGAGGTGACGCTGGATGAGTTGGAAGTCCGCAAGCCCGACCCCGAAACCCTCCTGAAATTCCTTGCGGAAATGGAGTTTCGCACCCTGTCCGCCCGCGTCGCCACCAAGCTGAAAGTGGCCGCCCCGGTGATCGATGACTCAAAGGGCTACGAAGTCGTCGGCGCCCATGAAGAGGCCGCCGCCCAAAGTCGCCTGCCCTTCAACCACGACGCCTATACCTGCATCCGCGATGCCGACACCCTGACGAAATGGATCGCCAAGGCGCGCGACCGTGGCTATCTGGCCGTCGATACCGAAACCACCAGCCTGAACGAAATGCTTGCCGATATCGTCGGCATTTCCATGAGTTCAGAGGCTGGCACCGCCGCCTATATTCCTGTGGGCCACCGCAAGGGCGGCGACCTTTTTGCCGCCGACGCCCTGCTGGACGGCCAGCTTCCCCTCGACACCGCCCTTGCGCTGCTCAAACCGCTTCTCGAGGACCCCGCCGTCCTGAAAATCGGCCAGAACATGAAATACGACGCCAAGATCTTTGCCCGTCTTGGCATCCATATCGCACCCATCGACGACACCATGCTGATGTCCTATGCCATGCACGCGGGCAAGCATAACCACGGCATGGACTACCTCTCGGAAACCTACCTTGGCCACAAACCCATTCCGATCAAGGAGTTGCTCGGCTCCGGCAAGGCGCAGAAAACCTTCGACATGGTGCCGATCGACGACGCCGTGCGCTATGCCGCCGAAGATGCGGACGTGACGCTGCGGCTGTGGCAGCTGTTCAAGCCCAACCTGCACCGGGTGAAGGTGACCACGGTGTACGAAACGCTGGAACGCCCCTTGG
>JANMCI010000223.1:0-1591 GCA_031361245.1 Rhodobacterales bacterium | reverse complement strand
GCAAACCGGAACCAGCCCAGTTCGCCCACGGCAGGCTGGGTCACGGCGGTCCAGATGATCTTTTGCAGGATCTCGCGCGACCTCGGCCCCTGCACGGCAATGTTGTGCAACTGGTCGGTGGACGAGCGGACCAGCACCTTCAGCCCCAGCTTCTCCGCGTGTTCACGCAGCCAGACCCCGCCGTAGTCATCCCCGCCGATCCAACGGAAATTGTCCTGTCCCAGCCGATATAGCGTGCCGTCGTCAATCATGCCGCCATGCTCGTAGCACATCGCCGAATAGACGACCTGGCCCTGGCTCAGCTTCTTCACATCCCGCGTCAGGCAATATTGCAGCAGCGCCTCGCTGTCCGGCCCGGTGATCTCCCATTTCCTGAGCGGCGACAGATCAATCACCACCGCCTTTTCCCGGCACGCCCAATATTCCGCAATCGGCCCCTCGCGGTAGGCTTGCGGCAGCCAATACCCTTTGTATTCCACCATGTTACGCGTCAAAGCTGATGTGCGGGAATGAAAGGCCGTCTCTTTGCTCATCTTGGGCTCCGCGTCGGGGGTCGTGCGCCATGCGACGGCGCGGGAGAATTTTTCGGTGCCGCCATAGACGCGCACGTGGATGTCGGTCGGGTTCCAGCCATTGCCCGCCGTCGTGTCGTCCGGACAGGCCGACGAGACGCAGATCAGGTCGGTCAGCGCCCGCATCATCACATAGTCGCCGGGCCGCGACCACGCCTCGTCGCTGCCCAGAACGCCGTGGGCATCAATGAAGGTGTTGTAAAAGAAGTTGACGGCCATCCAGCCGGGTCTGCCTTCAACGCCAGTGCCTTGCAGCGCGTAGTTGAAGTTCTCCGAACAGTTGATGTGCCCCGGATAGCCAAGGTCGTCATAGTATTTCGGACTGCAGGCCATCGCAAAGGCGTCGTGGCGGCCCACCGTGTCCTGAATGACCTCGACCAGCGGTTCAAAATCCTGATCGAAGTATTTCGAGTGCAGGCCCGGCATCGAATAGGCATGCCCCATGAAGGTGCGCGAGGTCGTTACATCCAGCGGGCGCTGCAGTCCCTTGTCGATCTTGCGGGCGCTGAAGCACTGGAAATCCGTCATCTGCCGGCCCTCGACATCAAGGATCTGGATGAACTCACCCGCCTTGACGTGATAGGCCCGCGCGGTCGCGGATTTGATGCGGACCTCCTGCACCGGGTCCGCCAATGGGTCCGGCAGATCGAAGGTGGCGCGCAGGCCGGGATTGGCCCGGGTCAGCAGCACCGTCAGCGGCGTTGTCGTGTCCTGACCGTGCGGGCTCATCGCCGCACCGGGCGCCGCAATCACCAGATGGCCGTCGCCGGTCAGGGTAAAGCTTTCGGCTGCCTTGGGCCGCGTCGTCAGATCAAAAAGCCGCACCGCCCCGGCCCCCGCCAGATCGATCCCGCGCCGCACAAGGCCCTGCCGCAGCCGCGCCGCAGCCTCACCGCCGAGGCTCAGCAAGGCCCGCAACCCCTCGGCCCGGGCATTGCTGGCCACACCAAACAGCCCCGCATCGATCCGCACGTCGGGATGGGCCGCGACGATCTCGCACACCTGCGCGCCCTCGTCAT
>JANMCI010000213.1:0-5115 GCA_031361245.1 Rhodobacterales bacterium | reverse complement strand
GTCGGCATAGGTCATCACACCCTGCCCTTCCATCCGGCCTGCCACCCAGTCGCCCTCAAAGCGCGAGCCGTCCTTGGCGCGGAAGACCCCCTTGCCTTGCCGCTTGTCGGTCCTGAAATCGCCCTCATAGATGTCGCCGTTGCCGTAAGAGACCTTGCCCTTGCCCTCGCGCTGGCCATCCTTGAAGCTGCCCTCGTAGACATCGCCGTTGGGTTGGGTCAGCCGGCCCGCGCCGTTGATCTGCCCGCCCCGCCAGTCGCCGTCATAGGTCAGACCGTCCGGCATGGTCAGCCGGCCCTTGCCGTCACGCTTGCCGGCCTTCAGCTCGCCGTCAAAGATCGTGCCGTCGGCATAGGTGATGCGGCCCTTGCCCTCCTTGACCCCGGCCACCCAGTCGCCCTCGTATTTCGTGCCGCTCTGCTCGGTCATCACGCCGCGACCGCTGTGTTTGCCCTCGACGAACGCGCCCGTATAGACCGAGCCGTTGGCATAGGTTGCGACCCCCTGTCCCGTCATCGCGCCGGCTGTCCATTCGCCCTCATAGGTGCCGCCGTCGGGAAAGGTGATCTTGCCCTTGCCGACCGGCTTGCCCTTGTCGAACTGACCCTCGTAGACCGAGCCATTGGGGTAATGCGCCGTGCCCTTGCCCTTGATCTCGCCGTCCACCCATTCGCCGGAATAGCTGTAACCGTTGGGCAGGGTATAGGTCCCCATGCCGTCCTGCCGGCCGTTCTTGAACGTGCCTTCATAAACAGAGCCGTCATCGTATTGCTTGGTGACCACATCCTGCGCCTTGGCCGCCCCGCCCAAGGCGAGTGCCAGAGCCAGTGCCAGCGCCGAAAAGCCGATCCGTCCCACCTGCATGCCGCACATCCTTTACGCTT
Organism: Rhodobacterales bacterium; assembly: GCA_031361245.1. Lineage (GTDB taxonomy): Bacteria > Pseudomonadota > Alphaproteobacteria > Rhodobacterales > Rhodobacteraceae > Stagnihabitans. The sequence continues at coordinate 4,231 of JANMCI010000213.1, read as the reverse complement.
TGCCTGCGAACCTATCCGCCGCCCCCGTGCCTGACAAGCGCAACCGGGCCCCGTCAGGCGGCGCAGGCTTTCCCTCGCCGTTCAACCTGCTAGAACCGTTGGACAAGTCCGGAGTCCCAAATGGCCGCTTCCTTCCGTCTGACCCTCGCCCAACTGAACCCTACCCTCGGCGCGATAGAGGCCAATGCCGCCCTCGCCCTGCGCGCCTGGGAGGAAGGCCGCACCGCCGGGGCGCAAATGGTCGCCCTGACCGAGATGTTCATCACCGGTTATCAGACCCAGGACCTGATCCTGAAACCCGCCTTTGTCGACCATGCGATGGCAGCGATCGAGACCCTTGCCACCGCCACCGCCCATGGGCCCACTCTTGGAATAGGCGGCCCTCATCGCAAGAACGGCCAGCTTTACAACGCCTATTATGTGCTGGAGGCGGGGCGGATCGCGGCCGTGGTCCTCAAGCACGAACTGCCCAACGACGGCGTCTTTGACGAAAAGCGCGTCTTTGCCGAGGCCCCGATCCATGGCCCCTACCGCGTCGGGCCGCTGCGCATCGGCACACCGATCTGCGAGGACGCCTGGCATTCCGATGTCTGCGAGACGCTGATGGAAACCGGGGCCGAGATCCTTCTGGTGCCCAACGGCTCGCCCTATCACCGCGGCAAACCGGCCGTTCGGACCAATCTGATGGTCGCCCGCGTGGTCGAGACGGGCCTGCCCCTGGTCTATCTCAACATGGTCGGCGGGCAGGACGATCAGGTGTTCGACGGCGCATCGTTTGTGCTGAACCCCGGCGGCGTTCTGGTGGCCCAATTGCCGCAGTTTGAAACCTGCGTCACCCATGTCGACTTTACCGAAACGCCGGAGGGCTGGCGGGCCGAACCGGGGATGAAGGCAGTCCTGCCAACGTCCTACGAGGCCGACTATCACGCCATGGTCCTGTCCTTGCGCGATTACCTCGGCAAGACCGGCTTTGGCAAAGTGCTACTCGGCCTGTCCGGCGGCGTCGACAGCGCCCTTGTCGCCACCATCGCCGCCGATGCCATCGGCCCCGCCAATGTGCGCTGCGTCATGCTTCCCTCGACCTTCACCTCACCCCATTCGCTGGAGGATGCCGCCAAAGTCGCCGCAGCCCTTGGCTGCCGTCTCGATACCGTTTCGATCGCCGGCCCACAGGTCGCCGTGGGCACCGCCCTGGGTCCGCTGTTCGAAAGCACCCCGCCCGGCATCACCGAGGAAAACATCCAGTCCCGCCTGCGCGGCCTGCTCCTCATGGCGCTGTCCAACAAATTCGGCGAGATGCTGATGACCACCGGCAACAAATCGGAAATGGCCGTGGGCTACTGCACGATCTATGGCGACATGAATGGCGGCTACAATCCGCTGAAAGACCTCTACAAGACCCGCGTCTTTGAAACCTGCCGCTGGCGCAACCAGAACCACCGCCCCTGGATGATGGGCCCTGCTGGCGAAGTCATCGCCCCCCGCGTCATCGACAAGCCGCCCTCGGCCGAGCTGCGCCCCGACCAGAAGGACGAGGACAGCCTGCCCCCCTATGCCGTGCTTGACGTCATACTGAACGGATTGGTCGAACAGGAGCTTTCCGTCGCCGAAATCGTCGCCAAGGGCTATGACCTTGCCGTGGTCAAGAAGGTAGAGCATCTGCTCTACCTGTCTGAATACAAGCGTTTTCAGGCCGCCCCCGGCACCCGCCTGACCCGAAAGGCCTTTTGGATGGACCGCCGTTACCCCATCGTGAACCGCTGGCGCGACGGCGGGGTCGGCGCGAAATAGCGCGTCAGAACTCCTGAAATATTCCCATCCGGTATTCCTGCTCACCCTGTTGGAACAGCATCAGCCCTGCGGAAAGGCCAATGCTGCGCCGTGAAATAACCCGCCCATAGACCTCCGCGTAGGGCTGGGTCAGATCGGTGTGACTGACCAGATCGATGAGAGCAGATCGCATATGCGCCCGCGCCGCGACCTGCAGAAGCCCAAGGCCCGCGCCGTAGTCCAGAACCCATCCCGCAGGCAGGACCGTCGACCGTCCGACACTCAATTGAACCTGCGCAGTCTCGGCTCGGATTTCAACGCGCATGGGATCGGTCAGAACACCCAATCCCTCGGGCAGGGTGGCCCGTATCCCGGCATGTGCGACCGTCAAGCTTGACCGCAGGCTCCATCCCCGGCCCATGTCATCGCGGCGCGTGACCGACAAGGCCGTCACGGTCGGAGGCGCACCGCGCACTTCCACCCGCTCTTTCAACCCAAAGCCGCCACCACCATCCGCTCCGCCCACTCCATCGCTTTCCCCGAAAAAATCACGCCTGGCCTGCCGAAGCGCCGGGTCGGCATAGGACACCTGACCGGCCGCCGCATGTTCGGCCAGCTGCACACTGATGTTGCCATCCGAGCAGGCCGCGAGGCAAAGCAAAACAGACAAGAAGCGAATTATCATTCGGCAACCATATCATCGGTTGACCACCCTCGAAAGTGCCGCAGTAGTCGGAATATTAAAAGGAGAGAGAGATATGCCTGGCGTTGTCTTGAATTCAGAACTTTTCGACGCAATCGAATCCGTTGTGGTGCTTCCGAATACAACGCTAGATTTCGCCACCGACCTCGAAACCCTCGGCATGGGAGACGCGGTCAGTGATCCGACCGTCCTGCAGTTGTCATCTTCCCTGATCCGTATTTCCCAAGACCTGTGGCAGTATTCGTCAGGCAGCTGGACGCCGGTGACCTATGAGCTGCGTGCCTCCGGCTCCGGGATAGGCCCGGTCGGCAGCATGGCCGCGCTGATCGACGCGATCAACAACGGACTTGCGGCTGGCACTCTCAGCAAGTTTTCGATTCTCACCGGTGGGGTCGAGGTGCTTTCCCTGACGCTCGGTTCTGCGGGGTATGTGCTGCAGTCCGGCGCTCAGTCCGTGACCTTGTCGGGCCATCTGCCTTTGACTTTCGCCCAGTTTTACGACCTAGCCGGGCTGGTCAACCAAGCGTTCAACATTGACTTTCTGACCCAGACAGAGCGGCTCGCGCTGTTCGATGATCTGGCCGCCTACAGCATAACCCGAATTACCGTTGCTGACGGCGCAGAGACGTTGTTCGCCGCCAGCGTCACCGCGACCACGGCCAGCATCACCCTGAACGGACTGACTATTTCCTTAAATGGCACCTTCCCCGACAATTTCGGCGAGGACCTCAGCCTGCTCTGGGACGCCGCATCCACTTTCCGGCAGACCGGCGACGTGGCTGCGCTGGCGATCTTTACGTCTGCCAACCTGTTGGTGACGTCGCTGACGATCACGAACGCCACGGGCAAGGTTCTGGCCAGTGTGACCGACCCCCTTGCGGACACGCCGGTAACCTGGGTGATGGACGGCAAGGCGGTGGACGAAGTGCTGATGGGGGACATTGGCCACGATCTCATTTCCGGCACTCGCGGGCTTACGAATTCCGTTCTGGCCGGACTTTGGGGCAGCGATGAACTCAATGGTTTTGCAGGCTCGGACCGACTTTACGGCGGCTTGAACAACGACCTTCTGTTCGGCGGCAAAGGTTCGGATTATCTGGACGGAGGCGGGGGACGGGACAATTTCACCGGTGGGTTGGGCCGGGATGTTTTCGTCTTCAATCTCCGTGACGGCATCGACCGTATTACCGATTTTGCGGAAGGAATCGATCATATCCGCATAGCGGCGGCCAATAAACTGGGGGATCTGACTTTCACTCGGGTCGGTTCAGACGTGCAAATTGATTTTCGCACAATTCACATTCTGGTCGAAGACACGACAATTGTCCAATTACGCCAGATCGAGAATTTCCACTTCTAGTCACGGCGGCGCCGTGTTTGGGACCACGGCGCGGCACTTGCGGCTTGACGACGGTGCCGGTGTGCTGGGCGAATTGCAGCATATCCGCTCGATGGGCGCGGCGGGGTTTCCGGGTGGGTCGCGTGCGCTATATTGCACATGACAAGCTGTGCTATTGCGGCAGGATATCGCCGGGACGGCGCTATGACTTGCCCACTGCCGCATGGCCCCGACAGGAGACCAGAGTTGCCCGCGTCCATGACCCCGGAACTGACCGCACTGGCCCTGTCGGGCCTTTTGCAGGCGCTGCTTTTCGCGTTCTTCGCCACGCCCGCCAACCTCGAGCTTGGCACGCGCTACACCACCAGTCCGCGCGACGTGCCGCCGGCCCGGCCGCTCTCACTGTCGACGGCGCGAAT
>JANMCI010000168.1:0-1973 GCA_031361245.1 Rhodobacterales bacterium | reverse complement strand
ACAGGCTGTCGTTCAGCGCGCCGCCGTCCAGAACGTTGGCGAGGGTGTCGCCGGTCAGGGTGTCGTTAAAGGCCGAACCGGTCAGGTTCTCGATCGTGGCGGCGGTGAAGGTGTCGGTGCCGTCACCGGTGGCGGTGTTGGTGGTCAGCGAGGCGTTCACCGCCGTCGTGGCGGCAGAATAATCGGCGGTGTCGGTGCCGGCACCACCATCCAGGCTGTCGTTGCCCGCACCACCGGTCAGGGTGTCGTTGCCCACGCCGCCGAAAAGGCTGTCGTTGCCCGCGCCACCCGCCAGCGCATTGGCAAGTCCGTCGCCGGTGAGGTTGTCGTTGAAACCCGAGCCCACGATCCCTTCGATGGAGCTTGCGACGATGACGTCGGTCGCGGCGTCGCCACCGCTGGCGGACGGGGTTGCGAGGTTGATGGTGACGGCCAAGGAGGACGCGGAATAGTCGATCCAGTCAAAGCCAAGTCCGCCGTTCAGGCTGTCGTTGCCCGCGCCGCCGTACAGCGTGTCATTGCCGTCGCCGCCAAAAAGGCTGTCGTTGCCCGCGCCGCCATAAAGCGCGTTGGCACCGGCATCGCCGGTGATGTTGTCATTGAATCCGGTGCCGATGACGTTCTCGATCTGGCTGATCACGTCGCCATTGGCGTCGCCCAAAGTCCCGGTGCCGGTCAAGAGGTTGACCGTTATGGCCGCTGCGGCCGAGGCATAGGTCAGCGTGTCGATCCCGCCGCCGCCGTTGATGGTATCGCCGCCGACACCGCCGTCGATGGTATCGTTGCCCAGATCAGCGGTGATGCTGTCATTGCCTGCAAGGCCGATAATGGAATCGTCGCCTGTCGTACCAGTGAGGGTATCATTCCCGCTTGTTCCGGTGATCGGCATCTCGCTCTCCTAATGACCGGCAAATCGAATTGCCCGCAGACATGACTGTACAGGATGAGAAGTACGGGCTGGTTCGGGCGAAAGTTTGGCTTCAAAAAAGGTATTTCGGGGTCAAAATGGGCCGACAATGCGGCGGTCCTGCAGACAGGATGGTGGCAGAGCGGGTCGAAAATGCGGCAAAAGTTTCGGAATTGAAGAAATATTGAATTGAGGGGGACGCAAAACCCTGTGGGATGCGTTGATTCCCATCGCGGTGCGGTCTAGGTCTGGGTCATGATCACGCAGAAGATGAAATATGCCCTGAAAGCGCTGCTGACGCTGGCGGACGAGGCCCGCCAGCCCGCACCGGCGGCCCTGACGATCGAAGAGATCGCCAAACGCTCGGGCGCGCCCAAGCGGTTTCTGGAGCATATCCTGCTGGAGATTCGCAATGCCGGGATCGTGGGGTCGACGCGGGGCCGGGCCGGGGGCTATCAGTTGATCAAGGCACCCGATCAGGTGTCGGTGTCAGAACTGCTGCGGATGATCGACGGGCCGATTGCGCCGCTGGCCTGTCTGTCGCGGCGGGCCTATCAGCGCTGTGACGATTGCAAGGACGAGCAGACCTGCCGCATCCGCAAGGTGTTTGCCGACGTGTTCTGGTCGTATCTCGTGCTGATCGAGAGCCTGACGCTGGCCGATATCCAGCGCTCGGACGAGGTCGCGGATCAGCTGTTGCGCGCCTGAGCGACGTCAGCGTCCGGTCAGCCAGTTGCCAAGAGCGGCCAGTCTGGACGGCGGCGTATCATGCACCGTTTCGCGAAAATCTGCCGCACCAAAAAGGCGGTACATCGCGTGCACCCCCAGCCAGCGCAGGGGTTCGAGTTCCCATTTGCGCACCTGCCGGTTGACCCATGGCAGGCCGGTCAGCCGGGTCTGCGGTCCCAGGTCCAGATGGGCCAGCGCCAGATCGGCCAGCGTCTGCCCCGCCAGATTGGAGGTCGAAACCCCGACCCCGACATAGCCGCCGGCCCAGCCGAGCCCGGTTGCCGGATCGAGCCCGACCGTGGCACACCAGTCGCGCGGCACGCCGATCACGCCGCAC
>JANMCI010000152.1:0-4587 GCA_031361245.1 Rhodobacterales bacterium | reverse complement strand
CCGGCCGCCGCGGCAAAGCCCATATTGGCGATGTCCCCGGCCCGCAGGTTGACCTCGGCGGGGCTGCCGGCACCCTCGACGATCACCAGATCATGCGCTGCACTCAGCCGCCGGAAGCTGTCCAGAACCGGGACCATCAGGCCAGGCTTCATCGCGGCGTAGTCGCGTGCCTTGACCGTCGCCACCCGCTTGCCCTGAACGACGACCTGACTGCCGACATCGGTCTCGGGCTTCAGGAGAACAGGGTTCATGTCGGTATGCGGCTCCAGTCCGCAGGCCATGGCCTGCAGCGCCTGGGCCCGGCCGATCTCACCGCCATCCACGGTGACGGCGGCGTTGTTCGACATGTTCTGCGGCTTGAACGGGGCAACGGACAGCCCGCGCATCCGGGCCGCGCGGCACAGACCGGCCACAATCAGCGACTTGCCGACATTCGACCCCGCGCCCTGAATCATAAGCGCCGTCATGCGGTTACACCCAGTATCTGCGGTAAACCGTGGCGGGTTTCGTCGGTGAAGTGATAGACTTGCCAGCCCCGCGCCGCCGCCGCCACGATGTTCTTTTCCGCATCATCAATCAGCAGGATATCCCCCGGCGCGTGACCCGACCACGCCTCGATCTGCGCAAAGAACTCCGGGTCCGGCTTCTTTACCCCCATCGGCCCCGAGGCAAAGATCCTCTGCATCCGCTTGTCAAAGCCCATCCGCTGCCAGATGTAATCAGCCCGGTGGCGCTCGTTGTTCGTCGCAATCACGCCGGGAACGGGGCAGGCGGCCTGCCAGCCCAGCACTTCGGCGTCGGTTTGGGCATCCTTGGACAGCCAGTAGTCCAGCACGTCCTTGGGCGCATGGCGAACCCCATGGGCCACGGTCCAGTCTTCCAAGAGCACCAACAGATCGCGCTTGCCGGTCAGCACTTCGGCAAAACGGTCGCTTTGAAACATGAAAGCGGTGAAGTCCTTGGCCGAGACGCCAAGATCAGCCTCGAACGTCTCTTGCCACAGAAAGAAGCCGCCCTGATAGCCTCGGTTCAGCACACCGTCGAAATCCCACGCGATCAGCTTCAAAACTCGACCCCGGCCTGCGCCTTGATACCCGAGCGGAACGGATGCTTGATCAGGGTCATCTCGGTCACAAGGTCCGCAGCCTCGATCAGCCCCTCTGCCGCATTGCGGCCGGTCAGCACGACATGGGTCAAGGGCGGCTTTTCCTCGCGCAGAAAGGTCAGAACCTCGTCAAGGTTCAGATAGTCGTAGCGAAGGGCGATGTTGATTTCATCCAGCAATACCAAACGGATATTCGGGTTTCTTATCAATTCCTTCGCCTTTTCCCATCCGGCCTGAGCCGCAGCAATGTCGCGCGTGCGGTCCTGCGTTTCCCAGGTGAAGCCTTCGCCCATGGCATGGAACTGGCAAAGGTCGCTGAAATTCTCGGTCAGGATCCGCCGCTCGCCGGTGTCCCAAGCGCCCTTGATGAACTGGACCACGGCGCAGGGCATCCCATGCGCCACGCAGCGCAGGATCATCCCGAACCCGGATGAAGATTTGCCCTTGCCCGCCCCGGTATGGACGATGATCAACCCCTTATCGCCCGACTTGCCGGCCATGATCTTGTCACGTGCAGCTTTCTTCTTGGCCATCTTTGAGGCGTGCCGGGCGAGGGTGGCCTCTTCGGTGTCGGTAATGCTGTCTGACATGGCGCTCTCATCCTTGACAATGACCCCCATCCTGCATCAGTTGGGCCGGTGTTGGTGCCTACTTTACGACAGGCAAAAAGGGAATGCGACAGGCGACGCGCAAGCGGGACCAAAGCGCAGCCGCCCCCGCGACCGTGACCGGAAAGGTCGTCCGATCCACTGGCCTGACAGGCTGGGAAGGGGGGCGACCGCTGGGACTGCCTTTCAAGGCGGTACCCGAAATCCGCAAGCCGGGAGACCTGCCAACACGGGGACTGAACGGCGGACGGGGTGTTCCGCAGCGGGTTTTGGGCTGGCGCCGTGCCGGCTGCCTCGCTGCTTTCACCGGAATGGATGGGAATGGTAAGGCTTCATATCTGCATGACCTGCAAGGCCGGCCTGCCGCAAGTCGAGGGCGAGCCCTGCATGGGCGCCCGTCTTTACGCCGCCATCACCGCCTTACCTTCCCCGGTCGGGGTCGAGGTAGTTCAAATCGATTGCTTGTCGGCTTGCAACACGGGTGCCTCGGTGGCGTTGTCGGCACCGGGGCGCTGGTCCTATGTCTATGGCCGGATGACGCCCGAGAATGCCGCCGACATTCTCGCCGGTGCCGAGGCCTATGCCCGCGCGCCCGATGGCCTTGTGCCGTGGCGCGAGCGCCCGGTGATCTTCCGCAAGCAGAGCCTTGCCCGTATTCCGCCTCTGGAGGCCGCACATGTCTGATCAATCCTTGAACAATCTCGCCAAGATCCCCGTCACCGTGATCACCGGCTTTCTGGGGTCGGGCAAGACCACGCTGATCCGCCACCTCATGCAGAATCCGCAGGGCAAGCGGTTGGCCGTGGTGGTGAATGAGTTCGGCACCGTTGGGGTGGACGGCGACATCCTGAAATCTTGTGCGGACGAAAACTGCCCGGTCGAGAATATCGTCGAGCTGGCCAATGGCTGCATCTGCTGCACCGTGGCCGACGAATTCATCCCGACGATCGAGGCGCTTCTGGCGCTTCCGCACCGCCCTGATCATATCCTGATCGAAACCTCTGGGCTGGCACTGCCCAAACCCTTGCTGAAAGCCTTTGACTGGCCCGCGATCCGCAGCCTGATCACCGTTGACGGCGTCATCACCCTTGCCGATGCCGAAGCCGTCGCGTCCGGCCATTTCGCGGGCGAACTGACTGCCGCCCAGATTGCTGCGGGCGAGCATGATACCCCCTTGGGCGAGGTTTTCGAGGATCAGATCGCCTGCGCCGACATCGTCCTTCTGACCAAGGCCGATCTGGCCGGTGTGGCCGGCATCGCCGCCGCCCGCGCCGTCGTGCAGGCCGAGGCCGATGAAAAGGGCAGGGGCCGCCTGCCGATTCTGGCCATGACCGAAGGCGTTATCGATCCCCGCGTCATCCTTGGCCTTCACGCCGCCGCCGAAGACGACCTCGCCGCTCGCCCCAGTCATCATGATGGCGAAGACGGGCACGAGCATGACGACTTCAACTCCATCGTCATCGACCTTCCCGAAATCACCAACCCCGCTGCCCTGACCGCCGCAATCCAGCGCCTTGCACGCGAGCAGAACATCCTGCGCGTCAAGGGCTATGTCGCCGTCACGGGCAAGCCGATGCGCCTGCTGGTGCAGGCCGTGGGCGAGCGGGTCCGCACCCAGTATGACCGGCCGTGGGGCAGTACGCCGCGCGCCTCGCACCTCGTGGTGATCGCCGAGCAGGCCCATATCGACGCCGCCGCCATCCGCGCCGTTCTGGGGGTCTGACCCATGCATGTCGTCTTCCGCGAAAGTCATGGGCTGGAGGAGACGGCGACGCCGTTCGACCCCGCTCAAGACCCGGCGGAGATGGTGGTCCTGTCCTTTTCCGACAGCGACTTGGGGGCCTTCGCTGCGGGCTGGCAACGGGGAGAGGGCAAATTGCCCACCTTGCGCCTGTGCAACCTCGTGGCTCTGCGCCACCCCCTGTCGGTGGACACCTATGTTGAAAAGACCCTCAGCCAAGCCAAAGCCATCCTCGTCCGCCTGATCGGGGGCGAGGCCTATTGGCCCTACGGGCTGGCTTCGCTGCGTGACCTTGCCCAGCGGCGCGGCATTGCTCTGGCGGTGTTGCCCGGAGACGGGCGACCCGATCCCACGCTTGACGCCTATTCCACGGTGCCAAAGTCCACGCTCCAGCGCCTTGCAGCGCTTTGTGATGCCGGCGGGGCGGTTGCGGCGCAGGCGGCCCTTGCGCAACTGGCGCTCGCGGGTGGGCTTTATGCCCCGCCGGTGCCGGGCGAGAAGTCGGTGCCGGACTGTGGGCTTTATCTGCCCGGGCAGGGCGTGGTAAGCGGCATCGAAGGGCAGGGGCCGCGTGTGGCCGTGGTCTTTTACCGCTCTTATCTGACCGCGGCCGACACGGGTCCGGTTGATGCGCTGATCCACGGCCTTTCCGCCAAAGGATTCACCGCCTACGGCCTGTTTGCGCCCACCCTGAAATCACCCGTCGCTGCGGACTTCGTCGTCCGCGCCCTTGCGGCCCAGCCCCATGCCGCCGTGGTCAACGCCACCGCGTTTTCGGCCAAGGGTCCGGATGGCACCTCGCCGCTGGACGCCGCCCGATGCCCGGTGTTTCAGGTGGCCCTTTCCACCGCGCGCCGCCGCGACTGGGCCGCCGAAGCGCGGGGCCTGTCGCCCGCCGACCTCGCCATGCATGTCGTGCTGCCAGAGGTTGACGGCCGACTGTTCGCCGGGGTGGCCAGCTTCAAATCTCCCGGCCGCCGCGACGCCGATCTGCAGTTTTCGCGCTTTGCCCACCGGGCCGCGCCTGACCGCATCGCCGCCGTGGTGGACCGAGTCACCGCGTGGACGCATTCAGCTCATGACCGAGTGGAAGCGCGGAACCCTGCCCTTCACTGAGGACCAGGCGCGCCACA
>JANMCI010000150.1:0-27870 GCA_031361245.1 Rhodobacterales bacterium | reverse complement strand
AATCAGTCCGCACTCCCGTCCCGCCGCTGCCAAGCCTATCCAACCCACCCTCGTCCCCCAACGCCCCCCAAGACTCCCCGCCCCTTCCGTGCTATCCTCCCCGTGGCCGTTCAGAGCTCTCTGCATCACGCACTGGGCAGGGCCACATTTAGGGGGACATTATGGCACGTTACATCGTTACCGGTTCCTATTCAGTTGATGCAATGAAGGGCATGGTTGCCCATCCGTCCGACCGCGCGGCTGCCACCGGGGCGCTGGTCAAGGCCTCTGGCGGGACAATGGAAAGCTTCTATCTGACCACGGGAGATCACGATTTCACCATGACCGTGACCACCGAAGACAGCGTCGGCCTGATGGCCGCCCTGATCGCGGCCGGATCATCCGGTGCTGTGTCCAAGTTGAAGACCGTGCAAGCCTTCACCTCCGCCGAATTCCTTGAGGCGCAAAAGAAGGCCGGCAAGCTGCTGCCGGGCTACAAGCCCCCGAACTGAGGGCCCCGGCCCACAACCCGCGGACGCGCCCGGTGCGGCGCGCCCGTCACTTGCACCCCGCCTCATCCCAGAACTTGGCCTTCACCTCGCGCATCGTGCCGCCAATGGTCAGCAGCGTTCCCAGCCCGAACCGCTCCTGATCGCCCACGGCCAGCACATATTCCCCGGTGTTGCCCTTGTTGAACACCTCGACATAATACGTCCCCGCCGGATACTGCCGGTCATGGGCGAAGGCTTTGCCAATCTCCGGCCCGACCCAGTACCAGCTCTTGCCGTATTCCTCATACCAGGGCTGCCACGTCATCGCCGCCCCGTCCCGCGCGTCCAGCTCCTTGAACTCCGCATCCAGCACCCGGAACGAAAACGTCTGCCCCAGCCCGCAGCTTTCCAGCTTCGGCGCGGTCAGGCCGACATAGAAATCGAACACTTCGTCTGACGTGATCTGGTAATACTGCGGCGCGCCGGTCAGTTCAGAGAAGATCGCCTTTGAATGTTCCGGCTCTTCCACCACCAGAGGCGCCTGCCGTGTCTTGGGCGACAGGTCCAGCACCGGCGAATGGGCGAACGCAGGGGTGGCAAGCAGCAGAAGGGCGATCAGACAGCGCATGGCAGCCTCCATTTGCAGGGGATACGCCCGGCAGGCCGCGCCGGATCACTTCACCCGGATCGTGCCGCCCTCCGGCATCCCGTCGTCGGCATAGCGGTGCTGGAACACCTCGACGACGCGGGCCTGGTTCACGCCGGGTCCGTCCGGCCCGTCCTCCCATTCCTGCCCCACCTCGCGCGCCACATCGCCAAAGCGCGGCTTGGGGCCGGTGTGATAGTCCTGCCGCTTCTGGTGGTGGTTGGTCGTCTCGGCGCCACGGATCACGCCCGCAAGCCTGGCATGGACATAGCTTTTCAGCACGTCGTTGATCCGCGGGCCATAGCCCTCGCCCATCGACTTGAAGAACCGGATCACATCCTCCTCCAGCCGCAGGTTGACCTTGGTGGTCTTGCTCACCGGGCGGCGGGCGGCGATGTCGTGCCACTCCTCCGGGATGCGCGAGGTCATCTCGATCGTGTTGTGCAGATCCCACTCCAGCCGCTGCATCACGTCGATCATATAGGCGAACTGGGCGCGCTGTTTGGGGGTTTGCTGTTTGAGATTGCTCATGGTCCGGCTCCTTTGCTCCGGGCCAGATTCGGCCAAATTGGTTAAAATTTGGCAAGACCAGCGTAGAGACGGAAGGAAGACGGAAGGAAGACGGAAAGAAGACATTAACCAAGCCTTAACCATGAGCCGGCAAACTGCAGGAATGAAGCGTCTTATCCCATTGATTTTGCTGGCCGCCTGCGGGGCACAGCCGACGCCCCTGCTGATGGGCGCGCAGCGCCAGGAGGTGAGCGTCGCCGGGCGCAGCTTTACCGTCTTCTGGACCGACCGGATGGTCGAGGTGATCCGCCTCGGCTGGGCCTCACGCGGCGAGCATCAGGCCATCCGCGCCACCATGATCGGTCTGATCCCGCAAGTGACCGGGTGCCGGCTGAACGAAAGCTCCCTTGCCGGGGACTCGGGCGAGATGCGCGGGACGATCACTTGCCCGTCGGACCCTTGATGATCAGGACATAGCCGGCGTAAGCCCCTGCTGCGATAAACAAAACCCCCCAGAACGGGTCCTGCATCCACATCTCGAACACGCCCCACGCGATGGGGGCAAGGCTGGTCGCCCATCGGCGCCACGGGGCGGCAAAGAACGGATCGTCAGCGTCCAGAAGTTTCCTCATCTCACGACTTTCCGCCCAGATAGGCATAGCGGTACGCCAGCGCCACAGCGCCCGCTCCCCCGATGATATTGCCCAGCGTCACCCAGAACAGGGCGGCCACGGCCGGGCCGGCGCTGATGCCGGCACCTGCCAGAAAGCCCAACGGAATCAGGAACATGTTGGCAATCGAATGCTCCAGCCCCAACAGGACGAAGGCCGTGATCGGCCACAGGATGCTCAGGATCTTGCCCGTCGTGTCGCGCGATGAAAAGGTCAGCCAGACCGCAAGGCACACCAGCGCGTTGCACAGCGCCCCCTTGGCCAGCCAGACCACCGGCGTCATCGACACCTTCGCCATGGCAACCTTGGCCGCCGTCTCGCCAAACGGGGCCTGCAACATGCCGGTGAGCGCGAAAGCCACCGCCAGCCCGACCGCCCCGACCAGATTGCCCACATAGACCGTGGCCCAGTTTCTGAGCAGCGCGCCCACGCTGATCTTGCGGTCCACGGCGGCCATCACCATCAGCGCATTGCCGGTGAACAGCTCCGCCCCGCCGACGATGCACAGGATCAGCCCCAGCGAAAAAGCCAGTCCGCCCAGCACTCTATGCGGCCCGAACCCCGGATCTGCCCCGGTCATCGCCATCAGATACGCCGCCCCGCCAAAGCCGATGAAGGCTCCCGCCAGCATGGCCAGCGTGAACATCTGCCCCAGCGGCAACTGCGCCTTGGCGACCCCGGCGCTTTGGATCAGCTGGGCAATTTCGGCGGGTTTGTAGGCGTCATGTTCCATGGCTCACCCTAACCTGCCCTCGGGCGCTTTGCCAAGCTTGCCGCGTGGCCCAAGCACGGCTAGGCTTGCCGGCAGGGAGGCACGACCATGACACAGATTTCCGAGGATTTCCAAGGCCAGACCGTGATCACCACCTTCGAGATGACGCCGGGCACCTGTGCGGACCTTCTGGATGAACTCAAGGCGGCTTACGGCGAATTCATCCGCCTTCAACCCGGCTTCATTTCCGCCGGACTGCATGTGAACGACGCGCAGACCCGCATTGCAAACTATTCCAAATGGCAGCGGCGCGAGGATTTCATGGCGATGCTGCGAACCCCCGAGATGCGCGAGCGCAACCGCAAGATCGCCGCCCTGTGCAGCCGGTTCGAACCAGTGATGTATGAGGTTGCCGCCGTTTTCTGAACCGACCGAACAAAGGGAAGAGCATGGGAATATTGGGAATTCTGTCCGTCCTGATCATCGGGGCGATTGCGGGCTGGCTGGCCGGACGTCTGGTGTCGGGCTATGGGTTCGGGCTGATCGGCAACATTGTCGTGGGCATCGTCGGGGCCTTTGTCGCCCAGATCCTTTTCCCGAGGGTCGGCCTTGGCTTTGGCGGCGGCGCCTTTTCCAGCATCGTGGCCGCCACCTTTGGGGCCGTCGTTCTTCTGGTGCTGATCCGGCTGATCAAACGGGCCTGACGCGGCCCGCTTCATCCGTTCTTAGCTATTCTGCGCTAATCTTTCGTTCACAGGGTTTGCGGACTCTCGTCCATCTGATCGCCAGATATCGGCCGCTTGCCTGCTCTGGCGGCCGCATCAGCCTCGTCGTCTAAGTCATTGAAAAACAAGGCTATACGCCAAAAGAAGCAATCCGGATCTGGCGCGCAGGCCATTAACCCTTCCGTAACCGATCTTAACGGGGCGCGCGCCTTACCGCCCCCGCCTGCTGCGCTTGCCTCCGCGCTCGCCCGGTCGCCCGCCGGTCGAGCGACCCTTGGATTTGATCGCCACTTCGACAGCCGCCTCGACCTCGGATTGCCGCGCAAGAGGGTCGTCCGCCACGGCAAGTTCGACCGCCTCCAGCCGCTTGACTTCGTCGCGCAGCCGCGCCGCTTCCTCGAATTCCAGGTTCTCGGCGGCCTTGCGCATGGCCAGCCGCAAGGCGTCGAGATGGGCGGAAAGGTTGGGTCCGATCAGCGGTTGGTCGACCTTGGCGGTGATGCGCGCCTGATCCGTGTCGCCCTGCCACAACCCGTGCAGCACATCATCGACGTTCTTCTTGATCGTGGTCGGCGTGATGCCGTTGGCCTCGTTGTAAGCGACCTGCCGTTCGCGCCGGCGGGTGGTCTCGGCAATCGCGCGCTCCATGCTGCCGGTGATGCGGTCGGCATACATGATCACCCGCCCTTCGACGTTGCGCGCCGCCCGCCCGATGGTCTGGATCAGCGAGGTTTCCGAACGCAGGAAGCCCTCCTTGTCGGCGTCCAGAATGGCCACCAGACCACATTCCGGGATGTCCAATCCCTCGCGCAACAGGTTGATGCCGACCAGCACATCGAACGCCCCCAGTCGCAAATCCCGCAGGATTTCAATGCGTTCCAGCGTGTCGATGTCGCTGTGCATATAGCGGATGCGAATGCCCTGCTCGTGCATGTATTCCGTCAGATCCTCTGCCATGCGTTTGGTCAGGGTGGTCACCAGCGTGCGAAAGCCCGCCTTGGCAACCCGGCGCACCTCGTCCAGAAGGTCATCCACCTGCATCTCGACCGGCCGGATCTCGATCTGCGGATCGACCAGGCCAGTCGGGCGGATCACCTGCTCGGTAAAGACACCGCCGGTCTGCTCCAGCTCCCACGCCGCCGGGGTGGCCGACACGAACACCGACTGCGGCCGCATCGCGTCCCACTCCTCGAACTTCAAGGGCCGGTTGTCCATGCAGGACGGCAAGCGGAATCCGTGTTCCGCCAGCACGAACTTGCGGCGGTAGTCGCCCTTGTACATGCCGCCGATCTGCGGAACCGAGACGTGGGATTCGTCAGCAAAGACAATGGCATGGTCCGGGATGAACTCGAACAGCGTCGGCGGCGGCTCGCCCGGCGCGCGGCCCGTCAGATAGCGCGAATAGTTCTCGACCCCGGCGCAGGAGCCGGTGGCCTCCAGCATCTCCAGATCGAAATTGCAGCGCTGCTCCAGCCGCTGCGCTTCCAGCAACTTGCCTTCCTTGACCAGCTGATCCAGCCGGCCAAGCAACTCGAACTTGATGCCCTTGATCGCCTGCTGCATCGTCGGGCGCGGCGTCACGTAATGCGAATTGGCATAAATGCGGATCTGGCGGAACGTGTCGGTCTTGGTTCCGGTCAAAGGATCGAATTCGACAATGGACTCAAGCTCTTCGCCAAAAAAGGAAAACCGCCAGGCCCGGTCCTCAAGGTGGGCGGGCCAGACCTCAAGGCTGTCGCCGCGCACCCGGAACGAGCCGCGCGTAAAGGCCTGATCGTTGCGCCGAAAGGCCTGTGCAACCAGTTCCGCCATCACCCGCCGCTGGTCATAGGATTGCCCGACGATCAGGTCTTGCGTCATCGCCGAATAGGTCTCGACCGAGCCGATGCCATAGATGCACGACACCGATGCCACGATGATCACATCGTCGCGCTCCAGCAGCGACCTTGTGGCCGAATGGCGCATCCGGTCGATCTGTTCGTTGATCTGGCTTTCCTTCTCGATGAAGGTATCAGTCCGGGCAACATAGGCTTCGGGCTGGTAATAGTCATAGTAGCTGACGAAGTACTCGACGGAATTGTCCGGGAAAAAGCCTTTGAATTCAGCGTAAAGTTGGGCGGCAAGGGTCTTGTTCGGGGCAAGGATGATGGCCGGGCGCTGGGTCTCTTCGATCACCTTGGCCATGGTGAAGGTCTTGCCGGTGCCGGTCGCCCCCAGCAGAACCTGATCCCGCTCGCCGGCCAGAATACCCTTGGACAGCTCTGCAATCGCCGTCGGCTGGTCGCCTGCCGGGCTGAAAGAGGTCTGCATGACAAAGCGCCGGCCCCCTTCCAGTTTCGGCCGGGTCAGAACCTCGGGCCGCGGGTCAAGGGCATTGCTGTTGTTGTGGGGCATGGTGATTCCCTCCGGCGGCCCAGTGTATTCCGTTTTTGTTCACGGGGAAGGGGGCAGCTTTCGGGGCTCGGCCAACTCTAAAATACAGTAAAGAAAAGGCTTTCAATCTTAAGAACATGGTTTGCCAGTTCAGACGACTTTTGGTTGAACGCAGCGGTCCTTCCATGCATAGTGGCGGGGCAAGCAGTAAACTCGCTGTCGGCTGGCTGCACCACATACCCCACTCACTCCCAGTATCCAGCCGACAGCTCTTCGCAAGCCGCGAACACCCTTGCGCTTTCCCGGCACTTTCGGAATAAAGCCAACAGCCCCCAAACCGAGGTTTCTGATGCGCGCACGGATCTATCAACCCGCCAAGACAGCCATGCAGTCGGGCACCGCCAAGGCCAGGGGCTGGGTTCTGGAATTTGCCCCCGCATCCTCTCGAGAGGTTGACCCTTTGATGGGTTGGACCTCCTCGGGCGACACTCAGGCTCAGGTGCGCCTGCGCTTTGACAGCCGCGAAGCCGCCGAGGCCTACGCCGCCGAAAAGAATATCGAATACGATGTGACCGAGCCCAAGGCACGAAAGCCGATCATTCGCCCGCGTGGCTACGGCGAGAACTTCGCCACCGACCGTCGGGACGTGTGGACACACTAGATCCTTAACGCGCCTCGCAAGGGGCCATTTTTTTCAGGGGTTTCTTATGAACAGAACAGCTCTCCTTATCTCTATTCCCTTTGTTTTCGCGAGTGGCGCTGCCTTTGCCGAGGCCAGCGAAGAGGGTGCGGCCCATCTGACTGAGGTGTTCCAGACCTATCTGGGCGCAACGGAGGGTGTGGTGACTGTCGAGATCGACGGTGCCGATTACATCGTGACGCTGAACGCCGAACCGCTTGCGACCATGGCGACCGAGGCGGGCGGATCGGCCAGCTTGTCACCGATCGTCCTGACCGTGACGGACAATGGCGACAGCACATGGAACGTCTCGCAAGATCAGGCGTTGTCGCTGGCCTTTTCGGTTCCGGGCCAAATGGACGTCAAGGAAGAGATCGGTTCGATAAAGTCCGAGGGCGTTTTCGACGAGGCCTTGATGACTTTCAGCAGCGCCTCAGGCACGATGTCGGACGTCAAACTCACCGAAAAGATTACTGATCCCAATGCTGGCGAAGTCACGGTCGAGGCCTCGATAGCGTCGGGAACCTTTGACATGACAGGCGTTGCCAACGCCACGGGCGGGGTGGACGGGACCTATTCGGTCGCGATGAGCGGTTTCAGCGAAACCTTCATGACCCCGGCGCAAGAGGGCATGCCCGCAATGCCGATCGCGATCACGATCGAAAGTGTTGGCCAGACCGGCAAGGTCGACGGGATGCGTCCGCAAGCCATTTACCAGACACTCGCCTGGTTCGTCGCCCATCCGACGACAGAAGCCAAGGAGGCTGACAAGGCCGGGCTGAAGTCCATCCTTGCCGAAGGCATACCCTTCTTCGCCACCCTGACCGGCGACATGACGGCCAAGAACATCCTTGCGACCACGCCGATGGGCGAAGTGGGGATTGAGGAGGCGACCGTCACCGTCGAGGCAAACGGCGTCGTGGCAGACGGCAAGGTCCGTGAGGCCATCGCGATCTCGGGCTTGACCCTGCCTGCCGGCGCCATTCCCGACTGGGCTGCACCGATCCTGCCAAAGAAGATCTCGCTCGATTTCCAGGTCACTGACTTTAATGCCGCCGCCGCTGCGGACGTGGCACTGGGAATGTTCGATCTGCCTGCAGGCACCGAACCTGACGCCGCCTTCCAATCCAACTTCCTGGCGGCCCTGATGCCCAACAAGGCCGTCACGATCGGATTGAACCCCGGCGCCGTGACAGGTGACGGCTATGAACTGACCTATGAAGGCTCGATGGTCGCTGGCCCCGAAATGCCGGTTCCGACGGGCAAGGCCCTGATCACTCTGACCGGCGTCGAAAAGCTGCAAGCCGCAATTGCCGCCGCCCCAGATGACGTCAAGAGCCAGGCAATGATGGGATTCGGCATGGCGCAGGGCATGGCCAAAACCGATGAAAATGGCGCTTTGGTTTGGGAAATCGACGCCAGCACCCCCGGCAGCCTGTCGGTCAACGGGACCCCGATGATGGGCGGAAACTGATGCTTCAGATGCGCTTTCGCATCGCTAGGCAAAGTCCGCTCACCCCGGAATTGGCGGTGGTGATGGCGCGTCATACCGGTGACATGCATGCGGATACGCCGCCGGAAAGTATCCACATGATGGATGCCCGCCAGCTGGCGATCCCCGAAGTGTCTTTCTACGTTCTGCGCGACGAGACCGAAGTCATCGGCATTGGCGCGTTCAAGAAACTCGACCCGGATCATGCCGAGATCAAGTCGATGCATGTTCTGGCCGAGTACCGTGGCCAAGGCCTGTCGCGCGTAATGCTGGATCATCTTATGGCCGAGGCTGCGCAAGCGGGGTTCCGCCGTCTCAGCCTTGAAACCGGGTCGCAACCGATGTTTGAACCGGCGCGGCGGCTCTACTCTCGCGCCGGCTTCGACTACTGTGAGCCGTTCGGGGACTATCTGCTCGACCCCAACTCGGTTTTCATGACGCGCACTCTTGCATGACGTTGCGCGCTGCAGCAAAAGGCTTGAAGCGGCCCCGTAGCTCAACTGGATAGAGCAAGGACCTTCTAAGTCCGAGGTTGAGGGTTCGATTCCTTCCGGGGTCGCCAGCAGTCACTGCAACTGGAGGGCCGCGCCATGTTTGACCTGATCGTCCGCAATGGAAACTTGGCCGATGGACGGACTGGCATCGACATCGCCGTAAAGGGCGACAGGATTGTCGCGGTCGAGCCCGCAATCGGCGCTGAAGCCCGCGAGGTGGTCGACGCGTCAGGTCGCCTGGTCACGCCGCCGTTTGTCGACCCACATTTCCACATGGACGCCACCCTATCGCTCGGCCTGCCGCGCATGAACCGTTCGGGCACCTTGCTGGAGGGCATCTCGCTGTGGGGCGAGTTGCGCCCCTCGCTGACCCGAGAGGCATTGGTGGACCGGGCGCTGCGCTATTGCGACCTTGCGGTGACACAGGGCCTGCTGGCGATCCGGACCCACGTTGATACCTCTGATCCACGTCTGGTGACTGTCGAGGCAATGGTGGAAGTGCGGGAGCGGGTAAAGCCTTACCTCGATCTCCAGATCGTGGCCTTTCCGCAGGATGGCTATTACCGCTGCAGGGATGGAGTGGCCTGCTTTGCGCGCGCCTTGGACATGGGGGCCGACATTGTGGGCGGCATTCCCCATTTCGAAAGGACGATGGAGGATGGGCGTCTGTCAGTCGAGGCGCTGTGCCGGATTGCGGCAGACCGCGGCCTGCCGGTGGACATGCATTGCGACGAGACGGATGATCCCATGTCGCGGCATGTGGAAACGCTCGCCGCACAGGCTGTACGGTTTGGCCTGCACGGGCGGGTGGCCGGGTCGCATCTGACGTCGATGCATTCGATGGACACTTACTACGTCAGCAAGCTGATCCCGCTGATCAAAGAGGCGGGGATGAACGTCATTCCCAACCCGCTGATCAACATCATGCTGCAGGGCCGCCACGACACCTATCCAAAGCGCCGGGGCATGACCCGGGTGAAAGAGTTGATGGAGGCTGGGATCAACGTGTCCTTCGGGCATGATTGCGTCATGGACCCCTGGTATTCGATGGGGTCGGGCGACATGCTTGAGGTCGGACACATGGCGATCCATGTCGCCCAAATGGCGTCGGTCGAAGACAAGGTCAGGATATTTGAGGCGCTGACCGTTAACTCGGCCAAGACGATGGGGTTGCAGGGTTATGGCTTGGAAAAGGGGTGCAACGCTGACCTTGTGATCTTGCAGGCGAGGGACCCGGCCGAGGCGTTGCGGTTGAAACCCAACAGGTTGGCAGTGGTCAGGCGCGGTCGCGTGATTGCCCGGACGGCACCGCGGATCGGGCAGCTATTCCTCGACGGACGACCTGCCGAAATTGATGGCGGACGTGATTTTGCGCCGAAATTGTGAGTGCCCACCGGCGCGGCAGGAGTAAAGGCCGGAGGTTGCCGTCAGCGGTCAGTCCCACGCCCCTTGGTGAACCGCGGCGGCCTCTGCCTCCAGCATCGGGCCGATCACCTCGACCTCGCGTTGACCCGACGCAAATACCACGCGGCAGGGCAGATCAAGGGTCGGGTTTTCCGGGTGGGCACCGATGATCGCTTTCATGTCATGTTCGGCCAGCCCGTAGACCACGCGCTTCAGCCCGGCCCAATAGATCGCACCGGAACACATCGCACAGGGTTCGGCCGAGGTGTAAATGGTGCAATCCGCCAACAATTCCGGGGGAAAAGTGGTCGAGGCCCGGGTCATCAAGACCCGTTCGGCATGTCCGGTCATGTCGTGGTCGGGCATATAGGCGTTGTGCTGGGTCATCAGCACAGCGCCATCCGGGCCGACAAGGATGCTGGCAAAGGGGTGATTTCCCGCCTCGCGTGCTTTGCGCGATTCCGCGATGGCCAGCCGCAGCAGGGCTTCATGATCCAGCATGACGATGCCTTTCAGCGGAGTTCCACACAAAGTCTACCGGATTTGCCCCCGTCTTCAAGGCAAATGCCTTTTTTCGGGCACCTGCCGGCAATTCAGGCTGATATCCCGATGAATGTCTTGTCGATTGCCCGTTTTCCGGTCTAGCCTGCCTCAACCGCCGCACTGCCACAAGCGGAGGAGAAGATGGGGAAACTGTTGTCGACAAATGTCCATCCTGGTGCTGCCGGGCCACGGGCCGGTCATGTATCCGTAGAAATTGAAGCTGTTTCAATGACGCGCTGCATGGGCAGACGGATCAGAATTGGTCAGCTTGCTGCAGCCGTCGGGTCTTTGTCTTGATAGGCGCGGTGGCAATGGAGGGGACCCTGACATCACGTCTTGAGTTGAGCGGCATCACCAAGAGCTTTCCCGGCGTTTTGGCCAACGATCATGTCAGCTTCTCGGTTCTGCCGGGCGAGATTCATGCGCTTTTGGGGGAAAACGGGGCCGGCAAGTCGACTTTGGTGAAGATGATCTATGGCATCATGCAGCCCGATTCTGGTGAGATTCGCTGGGATGGCCAGCGGATCACCGTTTTCAACCCCAAGGCGGCGCGCAAGCTGGGCATCGGCATGGTGTTTCAGCATTTCAGCCTGTTCGAAGCGCTGACGGTGCTTGAAAACATCGCCCTCGGCCTTGATGCCAGCATCCCTGCCCGGGATCTGGAGGCCAAGGTCATTGCCGTAATGGCGCAATATGGGCTGAAGTTGGAACCGCACCGCATTGTCTCGACCTTGTCGGTGGGAGAGCGGCAGCGGATCGAGATTGTCCGGGCGCTCTTGTTGAACCCCAAACTTCTAATCATGGACGAGCCGACATCGGTACTGACCCCGCAAGAGGTTGAGCAGCTTTTTGTCGTGCTGCGACAGTTGGCGAAGGAAGGTTGCTCGATCCTCTACATCAGCCACAAACTGCATGAGATCAAAGCACTGTGCGACACGGCGACCATTCTGCGCGGGGGCAAGTTGGTTGATACCTGCGATCCATCGGTGGAGACCAGCCGCTCGATGGCGGAAAAGATGATTGGCGGCAATCTGAAAGACATCCAGCGCGGGGCAGCGCGCGACTTCGGCACCGAGAAGCTGGTGGTCAGGCGCTTGGCCGTACCCAAAGACGGACCGTTCGGCACGGCGCTGAGGGACATCAGCTTTGCCGTGCGGGCGGGCGAGATTTTCGGCATCGCGGGCGTCGCCGGCAACGGTCAGAATGCTCTTATGCTGGCACTGTCGGGCGAAATCCCGGTGCAGGATCATGCTGCAATCAAAGTCGGAGCAGAAGAGATTGGTCGTCTTTCCGCAAAAGCGCGACGGCATTACGGCATGGCCTCGGTCCCCGAAGAGCGCAACGGCCATGCTGCCGTGCCGGACTTCTCGCTGGCCGACAACGCCATTCTGACCGGCCGAGACCGATTGGGCATGGTGCGCGGCGGGATGATCAATGCCTCGGCAGCACGGACCTATGCGGGAGAGGTGATCGAGACCTTTGCTGTCAAGGCAACCGGGCCCGGAGCATTCGCTGAGAGCTTGTCGGGGGGCAATCTGCAGAAATACATCATGGGGCGCGAGATCTTGCAGAAGCCCGATGTGCTGGTTGTCAGCCAGCCGACATGGGGTGTCGATGCCGGGGCTGCGGCGGCAATCCATCAGGCGCTGGTGGATCTTGCGGCGGCTGGGTCGGCCATCGTGGTTATCAGCCAGGATCTGGATGAGCTTTTGTCGCTGTGCGACACGTTGGCGGTGATCAACGAAGGGCGGCTGTCGCCTCCGATGGCCGTGGCTGATGCCAAGATCGAGGAGATTGGATTGCTGATGGGCGGGATTCACGGTCAGGACGGTTCCCATGCGCATTAAGCTTGAAAAACGGCGCGAGCCGAGCATGGCGATGCTGGTGGTGACACCCGTGGCCTCAGTTCTGTTGACGATGTTTGTCGGGATGATCGTGTTCGATCTGATCGGAATAGACGGGTTCCGGGCGGTGGTGGATATCTTCCTGTCGCCGTTGCTTGCCAGCTACAAATGGCAGGATGTGGCGGTCAAGGCGGCACCGTTGATCATCATCGCTCTGGGCCTTGCTGTCGGCAACCGGGCGCAGGTGTGGAATATCGGGGCAGAGGGACAGTATATTGTCGGGGCTTTGGCGGCGGCGGGGGTCGGGTTGGCTTTTGGGGCCATGGGCGGGCCTTTGGTGGTCTTCCTGATGGTTGTGGCCGGTGTGATCGCGGGCGCCGCCTGGGCTGCCGTGCCTGCGGCGCTGCGGACGCGCTACAGCGTGAATGAGATCCTGTCGAGCTTGATGCTGACCTATGTGGCGCTGCAATTGTTGTCCTATCTGGTGGGCGGGCCGTGGAAAGATCCCAACGGTCGGAATTTTCCGGCCACAGCGCCCTTGGCAGACAGTCAGACACTGCCGGTCTGGGGCTCCAGCACGGTGCATCTGGGGGTCCTTGTTGCGCTGATCCTGCCCTTTGTCTTTTGGTTCCTGATGACCCGCTCCGTGTTCGGCTTTCAGATCAGGGTGGTGGGCTCTGCCCCCAACGCGGCGCGGCACGGCGGGTTTGACGGGCGTCAGACGATCTGGCTGGCCCTGATGATCAGCGGTGGCATGGCCGGGCTGGCAGGATCGCTGGAGTTTACTGGAATTCTTCACAAGATCGACCTCGGTTTCCCCTCGGGCTATGGCTTCACGGCGATCATCGTCAGCTTTCTCGGCCGACTCAATCCCATCGGTTGTCTGGTGGCAGGGATTGTTCTGGCGGTAACTTATGTCGGCGGGCAGATGGCGCAGACCTCGGTTCATATTCCGAATTCGACGGCTGGGATCTTTCAGGCGATGATGCTGTTCTTCATTCTCGCCAGCGATATCCTGATCAGATACCGGATCAAATTCGTGCGGGGAGCCACGGCATGAGCGCGGATTTCATCATTGCGGCAATCATCACGGTGGTCGGCCTGACCACGCCGATCCTGCTTGCAGGCATCGGCGAATTGGTGGTCGAAAAGTCGGGCGTCCTGAACCTCGGGGTCGAGGGGATGATGCTGACCGGCGCAATTTCGGGCTTTGCCGTGACCGTGATGACCTTCAGCCCCTGGCTCGGCGTGCTCGGCGCGGCCTTGGGCGGGGCTGCCGCGTCACTGCTTTTTGCAGTCCTTGTGCTGCAATTGAACTCCAATCAGGTTGCAACGGGACTGGCCCTGACGATCTTTGGTACGGGTCTGTCGTCCCTGCTGGGGCTGTCGTTTACCGGCCGGATTGTGGCCCCCTTTTCCTCGATCTTCCCACAGGCGCTGGCCGGCCATCCGATTGGCAAGCTGTTCTTTGGATATTCGCCCCTCGTGTATTTCGCGCTGATCATGGTGCCCCTGACGGCGTGGTTCCTGAGATCAACCCGCGCCGGTCTGATTTTGCGGGCCGTGGGGGAAAACGACCTCAGCGCCCATTCGATCGGCTATTCCGTCCGCAAAGTCCGGTATGCCGCCATTGCCTTTGGCGGGGCGATGGCTGGTATCGGCGGGTGCTACTTCAGCCTGGTCATCACGCCGATGTGGGCCGAAAAGATGACTGCGGGTCGGGGCTGGATCGCACTGGCGCTGGTGGTTTTTGCCGGATGGCGAATGGGTCGTTTGCTGTCGGGTGCCTATTTCTTCGGCATCCTGATGGCGCTTGAGCTTTATGCCAAGGCCAGCGGTTTCGCGATCTTGCCGTCACAATTCTGGGCCGCTATGCCGTATCTCATGACGGTTGTCGCCCTGACATTCATCTCGTCCCGCGGAACAGCGGGGAGCAATGCCCCGGCTTGCCTTGGCAAGCCATTCCTACCATCAACCTAAGAAAAACCAACAGGAGAACGCAATGACCAAGATTACCCGCCGCTCACTGATGAAAGGGGCCGGTGCCGTTGCCACCGCGTCGCTGATGGGCAGACCCGCCTTGGCGCAAGACAAGGTGAAGATCGGTTTCGTGTTCCTTGGTCCAATCGGCGACTATGGCTGGACCTGGGCACACAACAAGGGCCGCGAGGCGGTGGATGCTGCCCTCGGCGACAAGGTCGAGACCGTCTATGTCGAGAACGTCGCAGAGGACGCCAGTGCAATTCCGGTCATCCGCGATCTGGCCCAGCAGGGCTGCAAGCTGATCTTCACGGCCTCGTTCGGCTATATGGACCAAACGCTGGAAGTGGCAGCGGAATTCCCCGATGTGAAGTTCGAGCATTGCACCGGCTTCAAGCGCGCCGACAACGTGTCGACTTACAACAGCAAGTTCCACGAGGGCCGCGCCGTTCTGGGCACCATCGCGGGCAAGATGTCGGCGTCAGGCACATTGGGCTATCTCGGGTCGTTCAAGATCCCGGAAGTCGTGCTGGGCGTGAACTCTTTCGCCCTGTCGGCGCAGCGCCAGAACCCGGCCGCCGTGGTCAAGGTCGTGATGATCGACAGCTGGTTCGACCCACCGAAGGAGGCTGCTGCGACCGAAACGCTGATCAACCTTGGATGCGACTTTGTCACCACCCACACCGACAGCCCGGCTGCGCTGCAAATTCTGGAGCAGAAGGGTCTGCACGGCTTTGGTCAGGGGGCTGACATGTCCTCCTTCGCCCCCAATGCCCATCTGACCGCGATCGAAGACATCTGGGGCCCCTATTACGTGATGCGCACCCAGGCGATCTTGGATGGCACCTGGGCCTCGGCGGACACCTGGGAAAGCATGAAGGACGGCACCGTGGTTATTTCGCCCTACAGCGCTGGCGTGACGCCCGAAGCCGCTGCTGAGGCTGACAAGATCAAAGCGGGCTACATGGACGGCTCATTCAGCATTTTCACCGGCCCGATCTATGACCAGGACGGCAATCTGAAGGTGGCAGAGGGCGTGGCAATGACCGATGCCGAACTGGCCGTCATGGATTGGTTCGTCAAAGGCGTCGAAAGCGCTGCCTGACAACGCCAGGGGGATTTTGCGCCCCCTGCGCCATCAGCATTGAAAGCGAAGTGGGGCGGGTAATCCCGCCCTATTTCTTTGCCGAGGGAGCACCACCTTCGAAACGGTTGCCATGGCGATAGTCACAGGGTGCTTCCTGCATTTGCAGATGCAGGCCGGTGCCGGTGAAAGGATGAGCGCGGGCGACATCCTCGTCGAACTCGATGCCGAGGCCGGGGGCTTCGGGCGGGATGATGTAGCCGTCTTCCCATTTGATCGTGTTCTTGATCAGTTTCAGGTGGAAATCGCCACCGGTCTGGATGGTTTCGGCAATCAGCAGGTTGGGGATCGAGGTGGCGAAATGGACATTGGCCGCCCATTCCACCGGGCCGGCGTAGAGGTGCGGGGCCATTTCGGCGTTGTAGATCTCGGCAATCGCTGCAATCTTCTTGGCCTCCCAGATGCCCCCGACGCGTCCAAGGGCGGGTTGCAGGATTTTGACGCCCCCGGCGCGCAGCAGCATCCCGAATTCGGTCTTGGTGGTCAGTCGCTCACCTGTGGCAATCGGGATTCGGACCTGTCGGGCCACTTCGGCGAATTCCAGAAGATTGTCCGGCGGGATCGGTTCTTCGTACCAGAGCGGGTTATAGGGTTCCAATTCACGCCCCAGGCGGATGGCCCCGGAGGTGGTGAATTGGCCATGGGTGCCGAACAGAAGGTCGGCGCGGTCGCCCACCGCGTCACGGATCGCCTTGCAGAAGGCGACCGAGCGGGTGATGTCGGACATGGCAGGCTCATGGCCGCCGCGGATCGTGTAGGGACCGGCAGGGTCGAATTTGACGGCGGTGAAGCCGAGGTCAACCATACGAGCAGCCTCTTGCGCCTGCCAGTCGGGATTGACCCAGAACTCGGCGGCGTCGAGATGGGGTTCGGGATAGAGATAGGTGTAGGAGCGGATGCGTTCGTTCATCTTGCCGCCCAGCAGCGCCCACACCGGGCGGTTGCGGGCTTTGCCAAGGATGTCCCAGCAGGCAATCTCCAGCCCCGCAAACGCGCCCATCACGGTCGGATCGGGTCGTTGGGTAAAGCCCGAGGAATAGACGCGGCGATACATCAGTTCGATGTCTTCGGGGTTCGAGCCCATCATGTGGCGCTCGAACACGTCCTCAATTACCGCAATCATGGCCTTTGGGCCGACGGTGGAGGCATAGCATTCGCCGTAGCCCACGATGCCAGTGTCAGTGGTAATCTTGGGGAAAATCCAATAGCGCCCGCCCCAGCCCGGTGCCGGGGGAGCGACGACGAAGATTTCGAGGTCCTTGAGTTTCATGCGCGCCTCCACTTTCTGCAAAGCTAGCGCGAGTGGGAGGGCCGGGGTGGTCTGGAAACGACCTCAGCCGTGGCCGATTTCAGAAAGGAAAGTGACCAGAAGGGCGGCAAATTCAGCTGGTTTCTCGACCATTGGCAGGTGGCCCGCGCCGCGCATCAGGGCAAAGTGGTGGCCGGGGATCAGTTCGGCGGTTTCGCGGACGAGGTCGGGAGGGGTGGTCCCGTCGTTGGCGCCGGCTATGACGAGAGTGGGCAGGCGAAGAGCGGCGGTGGTGGTGTAGAAATCGCAGCCTGCGATGGCCGCTGCGCAACCAGTCCAGCCATCAGGTTGGGTGCGGGTCAAGAGGCTGTGCAGGTAAGGCAGTTCAGGATGGTCAAGGTAGCGCGGACCAAGGATCCGCTGCATTGCGCTGGGGGCATAGGCTTCGAGGCCGTTGTCGCGGATCTCGGCGATGCGGCGCTGCCAAAGGTCGGGGGTGCCGATGCGGGTGGCGGTATTTGACAGGACCAGAGCACGAACGAGATCGAGGCGCTTGACCGCAATTCCTTGGGCGACGAGGCCGCCAAGCGAGGCACCGATTACAACGGCATCCTTGAGCGCGAAGTGGTCCAGCAGTCGTTCAAGATCGGTGATCAGCGCCCCCATGGAATACGGGGGCGCGGGCACGTCCGATCCTCCATGGCCCCGTTGGTCATAGACCAGAGTGCGAAAGCGACCCTGAAGGTGTCCCAGCAGGCCGTCCCAAATTGTGAGGTCAGTGCCAAGGGCATGGGCGAAAGCAAGCACTGGCGCTGAGGCAGGACCATCAAGGCGGGCGTTCAGACGGATGTCGGGAAGGTAGATCACTGGCATGTTGGATATCGGAACGTTTGCATGGCTAAATCGGATCAGAAGCCCGCGGAATGTCGGCTTCTGCCCCGTCCGCAAAACGATTGAGCATGGCAACAAAGAGCACTGGATCCACGTTTCCCCCGGAGGCTGTGCAAATAACAGTACCAGGCAAGTTCTTGGCGAACAGGGCCGCGGCAAGGGCAACCGCGCCGCCCGGCTCGACCACGATGCGAAGATGAGCGAAGGCAATCGCCATGGCATGCAGCGCCTGATCATCGGTCACGACATGGCCCGGACCGCAAAGTCGCTGCAGGATCGGAAAGGTGATCCGGCCGGGTGAGGGTGTGATGATGGCATCGCAGATCGATCCGGTTAGGGAGACGTTGTGCTCAATCCTGCCGGATGCAAGGGAGCGGGCGGTGTCGTCAAAGCCCGCGGGCTCGGCCGGGTGAACGCGGAAATCGCTGCCTTCGAGGGCCAGGGCAATGCCGGCGGTCATCCCTCCGCCGCCGCAGCAGGTGATGACCTGAGCGGATTTCACCCCGGCCTCGGCTGCCTGTTCGGCGATCTCCAGCCCGATGGTGCCCTGACCGGCGATAACGAGGGGCTCGTCGAACGGCTTGATGAGCGTTAGGCCGCGCGCAGCAGCAAGGCGAGCGCCAAGGGCGTCCCGATCCTCATTCGCGCGGTCATAAAGCACCACTTCTGCTCCGTAGGAGCGCGTGTTAGCGATCTTTACGGCCGGGGCGTCGGAGGGCATCACGATGACGGCGGGTACTCCGTGCAGGGCTGCCGCATAGGCGACACCCTGGGCATGATTGCCCGAAGAAAAAGCAATGACGCCCTTGGCGCGGATCGCGGTCGGCAACGCGGTCAGCGCGGACCAGGCTCCACGGAACTTGAAGCTGCCGGTCCATTGCAGGCATTCCGCCTTTACCAACACTCGTCGCCCGGCGATGCGGTCCAGCAGGGGCGCATTTAACAACGGCGTACGGCGGACGTGGCCTGCAAGGCGCCGCTCAGCGGCTCGGATCATCGTGATGTCCGTCATGGCAAAGCTCCAAGAAAACGACGAAGGACGGCTAGGCTTTCGGGCTCGTCCAGAAAGGGCACGTGAGCGCGGTCTGGAATTTCGGCGGCAATCAGGTCCGGGCGACGGCGTCTCATCTCGGCCAAGGTTGCTTCCGAGAGGAGATCGGAATTGCCACCGCGGATTGCGGCAAGCGGCAGCCCGGCAAGTGAATCGAACAGCGACCAGAGGTCAGTTTCAGGAGCACGAAGGCCCGCCAGAAATCCGTCGCGCAAGGCAGGGTCATAGGTGATCTCCAATCCATCCGGAGTTTCCCGTACCTGCCGACCTGCCTCTTGCATCCAACGGCTGGCAGGCACGTTAGCGAAACCGGCGCTGCCCACGGCGAGACGGTTCGCATAGTCCTTGATCGTTCTGGCGGCAGGGTTTCGCCCCACGTACAGCGCAATGCGCTCAAGGCCGGCCCGTTCGATCACAGGACCGATGTCGTTGAGACAGACACCAGTGAGCCGGGGCTTGGCCAACTGGCCCAACACCAGACCTATCAACCCACCACGCGAGGTTCCAAGAAGCGCCGCCGTTTCAATGCCGAGATGGTCCAGAAGGGCGAGGGCGTCCTGAGCCTCTTGCAAGATCGAATAGCTGGCAGGGGCGGCCCAGTCGCTGGCACCACGACCGCGATAATCCATGCGGATGACCCGGGCACCCGTCAGATCCGGCAGGACATAGTCGAAATCGGCCATGGTTCGCGTCAGACCGGACAGACAGAGAAGCGGCTTGCCGGAGCCTTGAACGTCAAAGGCCAGCCGGGTCCCGTCACTTGATGAAAAATGCTGCACCATTCCAGCAATCAATCACGCGAATGCTTGGCGCGAAAGGGGGGACAGTGCTTGTAGCATAGATCGGGTCGGCATAGATGGCAGCAAGACAGTGAGGGTGGCGATGGCGTATCTGGACGACGGCGAAACGCGGGCGAAGTCAAAAAAGATCGGTGCCCTGCGTGGCTTGCAGCCCTTTATTGCTCCCTATCGCGGAATGGCGGCGGTTGCTGGAGCAGCACTGGTGCTTACCGCTTCAGTCAGCTTGATTCTGCCTTTGGCTGTCAGGCAGGTGATAGATGGATTCAGTGCGGCGGATGTGACCTTGCTGGACCGTTATTTCGGGTTTGCACTGCTGATCGCAGGGATTTTGGCGCTTGGTACCGGCGTGCGTTACTATTTCGTCACCCGTCTGGGCGAACGGGTGGTCGCGGACATCCGTCGCGCCCTGTTTGACCGGGTTATGGGGATGAGCCCGGCCTATTTCGAAAAGATCATGACCGGCGAAGTGCTGAGCCGGATCACGACAGACACCACGCTGATCCTGTCGGTCATAGGTTCGTCGGTGTCGGTGGCATTGCGAAATGTTCTGACGCTGATCGGCGGACTCGTGCTTTTGATGCTGACCTCATCGAAATTGTCGGTGACGGTGTTGTTGATCGTGCCTGCCGTGGTGGTGCCGATCGTGGTGCTGGGTCGGCGGGTACGCACGATGTCGCGTGAAAACCAGGACTGGATTGCCCAAAGTTCGGGAAAGGCATCAGAGGCATTGAGCGCCGTACAGACCGTACAGGCATTTACCCATGAAAGCCGGACGCGGGCCGACTTTGCCGCGGTCACTGAAAAAAGCTTTGACTCCGCTCGCCGTCGCATCGGCATTCGGTCTATAATGACTTTCATCGTGATCTTCCTGGCGTTCTCCGGTGTGGTGGGCGTGCTCTGGATCGGCGCTCATGATGTCCGCGCCGGCACCATGTCGCCGGGTCAGTTGGTGCAATTCCTGATTTATGCCGTGATGGTCGCCGGGGCGGTTGGTGCTTTGTCCGAAATCTGGGGCGAGTTGCAGCGGGCAGCGGGGGCAACCGAGCGACTGGTCGAAATGCTGTACGCGAGCGACCCGGTGCAGGACAAGGCTGCGCCGCGGCGTCTGGCACAGCCGGTGCGCGGAAAAGTGCGGTTTGACAATGTGCATTTCACCTATCCGACACGCCCGGACGACCCGGCGCTGCACGGCGTCAGCCTGACCGTGGAACCCGGCGAAACGGTGGCCCTTGTCGGCCCGTCGGGGGCCGGAAAGTCGACGATATTTCAGTTGATGATGCGCTTTTTTGATCCCCAGACCGGCGCCGTGCTGCTGGACGGCGTCGACCTGCGGGAGTTGTCGCGGTCTGAATTCCGCTCCGCCATGGCGCTAGTGCCGCAGGACCCTGTCATCTTTGCAACCTCGGCCCGCGAAAACATCCGCTTTGGCCGGCCCGAAGCCAACGATGCCGAGGTTGAAGCGGCAGCATTGGCGGCGGCGGCGCACGACTTCATTGTGGCGCTGCCGGACGGTTATGAAACCTACTTGGGTGAACGTGGGGTAATGTTATCGGGCGGCCAGAAGCAGCGTGTCGCTATTGCGCGGGCTATCTTGCGGGATGCCCGGGTGCTGTTGTTGGACGAGGCGACTTCGGCGCTCGACGCAGAAAGCGAGCGGCTGGTGCAGCAGGCAGTCGAACGGTTGGGTCAGGGGCGCACGGTCTTGGTCGTCGCTCACCGACTGGCGACCGTTAAGCGGGCCGACCGGATCGTCGTGCTGGATCAAGGCCGGGTGGTTGCGACGGGGACCCATGACAGTCTGGTCGCCGAAGGTGGACTTTACGCGCGGTTGGCGCGTCTACAGTTCACCGACGGGACGGCTTGACGGAGGTCAGATCACGCAGCGAGGCAAGAAAGGGCGGCACCGATTTCAGCCCCCCGCCCAGCTCGAAGTCGCGAAGGCTGGCCTCGGTCCAGTCCTGATTCGCGTCGAGCGCGGCAAGGAGGTCCCGCCGGCGCTGTTCTGCGTCAGGCGGGAGGGGAAGGATCGCCGCTTCCTGCAACAGCCAAGCCGCCTCATGGACCCGTCGCAATCTGCGAAAAGTGTCCTCCATCGCTGGCATGATCGAGGCGTCGTGGCGCCAGGAACGGCCTTTGAACAACGATTGGGCGATGCGCTGGCCGGCGCCGTAGCAGGTATAGGTCGCGCATCCCTTGTAGCCGTGATCCAGCAACTCCGCGTGGATCTCGCAGGAATTATCGGCACTCAAATGGCGGCAGGCCTCACAGGCGGGCTTGTCTACGGCAAAGGCGTTCGAGGCATCGAAGGCGAGCAACACGCAGCACAGCGCGTCGCAACTGCTGCAATCGGGGGTGAGGAACGAAGTTGGCATCGGGCATTTCTCGTCGGATCACCTTTCAAAGGCAACCGCCGCTGCGTCACATCAGGCGCTTTTTCTTTCCAAACTGCGAAAAACCTAGCATCGTGACAAAAAACAACGCCCTTAAACAGGCACCGGGGAGGAAGGCCATGGGTTCATTCAAGACCCTAGCAGACATCAAAGCCATCGAAGCAGAGTCACCTTGGGACAACCGCGATGTTGGCCGGACGATGTATGACTTCCTCGGCCGGGCCAAAGCCCATCACGGTGGGCGTCCAGCAGTTACGTTTCAGTTGCAGTCGGAACCTGGATCACGGTCCCAAACCTTGACTTGGGACCAGTTGCACAGCCGGGTTACCCAGGCGGCCAATCTTTTTCGCAGACTTGGAGTGGGCCCCAAGGATGTGGTGGCCTATGTGCTTCCGAACAGTCTGGAAACCGTGGTGACGTTGCTCGGCGGGGCTGTGGCTGGCATCGTGAACCCGATCAACCCCTTGCTGGAGCCACATCAGATTGCGGCGATCCTGCGGGAAACGGGGGCAAAGGTGGTTGTCACGCTGCGCTCATTCCCCAAGACCGAATTGCCCCAAAGGGTGGCCGAAGCGGTTCGCCTCGCACCGGGTGTCACGACAGTGCTGGAAGTCGACCTTGCCCCCTATCTTGGCATTCCCAAGGCGTGGGTCGCCCATTTTCTGCGGCCCAAGTTCAAGCCTGCCCATGAGGCGCGGGTCATGAGCTTTTCCGCTGAGTGCAGCAGGGAGGGTGCAGCCACGCTGACCTTTGTCGACGATCCGGCCGATCGGGTTGCAGCTTATTTCCACACCGGCGGCACCACTGGCATGCCCAAAGTGGCCCAACACCGGGCAAGCGGCATGATCTACAATGGCTGGCTGGGAGCGCGTCTGCTGTTCAACAAGCAGGATGTTGTCATCTGCCCGCTGCCACTGTTCCACGTCTTTGCGGCCTATCCGATCTTGATGTCGATGATCGCCTCGGGGGCGCATGTGATCTTCCCCACCCCGGCGGGCTATCGCGGCGAAGGCGTCTTCGACAACCTCTGGAAGCTGATCGAGCAATGGAAGGCCACCTATCTGGTCACCGTTCCGACGGCCTTGTCAGCCCTGATGCAGCGGCCAGTCAACGCCAACATCGGCACGCTGCGCGGGGCATTTTCCGGGTCGTCTCCCCTTCCGATCGAATTGTTCAACCGGTTCGAAAAGGCAACGGGCGTGCAGATTGTCGAGGGTTATGGCCTGACAGAATGCACCTGCCTCGTCTCGGTCAATCCGCCGGAAGGCAACAAGAAGATCGGCTCGGTTGGCATTCCGTTCCCGCACACCAAAGTGCGAATCCTGGCGGGCGACGGCGCAGGCGGCTGGCGCGATTGCGCGGTCGATGAAGTTGGCGAGATATGCGTGTCCAATCCCGGTGTCTATGTCGGTCATACCTATACCGAGGAAGACAAGAACCGCGGTTTGTTTGCCGACGACCTATATTTGCGAACCGGCGATCTGGGTCGGCTGGACAGCGACGGCTATCTATACATCACTGGCCGCGCCAAGGATTTGATCATCCGGGGCGGCCACAACATTGACCCCGCCATTATTGAAGAGGCCATGATGGGCCATGCTTCGGTGGCCTTCGTCGGAGCTATCGGTCAACCCGATGCCCATGCGGGCGAATTGCCCTGCGCGTATGTCGAGCTGATCAAGGGCGCGAGCTTGGAGATTGAACAGCTGCACGCCTTTGCCCGCGACAACATCACTGAACGCGCTGCGGTGCCCAAACATATCGAGATATTGACCGAGCTGCCCAAGACGGCGGTCGGCAAGGTGCTGAAGCCTGATTTGCGCCGACTCGCGATCAAGCGAGTGCTGGACGCGAGCCTTGCCGAAGCGGGTCTGGACGTGGTCGTTCGTGAGGTGATCGAGGACAAGAAGCGCGGCCTTGTTGCCCTGATCCATGGGAATGGACAAGTCGACAAGTCTGCTGTCGCTGCGATCTTGGGACAATTTGCAACGGCCTGGGACTGGGCGGAGTAGTCGGCAACTTTTCGTTTGCATGAATCACGCCCCGCACCAATTCTGGCTGCAAATTCAGAAAGCGAGGTTCGGGATGAGACTTTTGCAGGGGGTGACTATTGGATTGATTGCGGCGGTCATGTCGGATGCCGCGTTCGCGGATCGCACGGAAATCCTCTTTCAACGCAAGGCATGGATCGTCGAGGGCGTGACCTTTGACGATGGAAGTTATGCTTGCCTGGCCGAAGTCAGCGACCCGGGTGACAGCTTTTCGATCTGGACCTTTCCAGACAAGTCCATCCGGCTGCAATTCTATTCGGAAGAATGGGATTTTGGTGATGGCGACACGGCCAATCTGGAGGTTGAGGTTGACCGCAGATCACCTTGGACGCTGACCGGTGCAAATTTGCTCAAGAATTCGGTGCTTTTTGATCTGCCGGATCTGGATGCCAGCGTTGACTTCGTTGTCGAGGTTGCCAAGGGCTCGACCCTTTATCTGCGGACCGAAGAAGGGTCAGATATCAAAAGCTATTCCTTGTCTGGTTCGTCGTCTGCGATCCAGTATCTGGTTGAATGCGGAAATTCGATTTCGGGCGACGGGAACCCGTTCAACTGACGTTTAAAGCGATTTGCTGTCCATCCAGATGGTCACCGGGCCGTCATTGAGCAGGCTGACTGCCATGTCGGCCCCAAAGACGCCTTTGGCCACGGCGATGCCTTCCTCTTTGATCCGACTGACGAAATACTCATAAAGCGTTTTGCCCAGATCGGGGGGGGCGGCGTATGAAAACCCGGGGCGATTGCCGCGCAGATCGGCCGAAAGAGTGAATTGGCTGACGACCAGCGCCGAACCCCCGATGTCACGAGCCGAAAGGTTCATCTTGCCCAATTCATCCTTGAATATGCGCAACTTGGCGATCTTGGCCGCCAGCTTCATGGCGTCAGCTTCGCTGTCGCCCTGCATGGCGCAAACCAGTATCAGAAGGCCATCGCCGATTTCGCCTGTGATCTCACCGTCAACCGTTACGCTGGCCCGGCTGACCCGCTGAAGCAGTGCTCTCACAGTTCATGGGCCCAAGGCGGGTTGGCGCCGGGGCGCGAGCACGTGATGGCCGCGGCGCGGGTTCCCAGCGACAGCGCAGCATCCAGTTCGGCGTCCGACAAGGAGGCCAGGCGGGTTTTGGTCAGGGCGCCTGCGGCGTGGAGAGAGGCCAGAACGCCAGCGTTGAAGGTGTCTCCGGCACCAACCGTGTCGGCCACGACTATCTTCTGAGCGGCGACGAACCGTTCCTGCGTCGCGGTGAAGGCGCATGCCCCCCGGGAGCCTTCCGTCACGAACACAACTTTCGGACCCTGTGCAATGATCGTGCGCGCCTGCGTTGCTCCGTCACCTTCGCCCATGAGCCAAACGAGATCCTCATCCGACAGTTTCACGATGTCGGCCTTGGCGATCATGCCTTCGATCCGGTTCCGGTATTGCGCCACTTTGCCCGCTATGAAGCCCAGGCGGATATTGGGGTCGATCATGGTGATGCGAGTGCCGCATTCACGGGCCTGCAGCGCAGCGTAGGTGCTAGCGGCCGGGTCGTTCACCAGGGAAATGCCGCCGAAAAACAGGGTGCCGACGCCTGCGGGCAAGGTCGGAAGCTGATCTTGCGTCAGCATCAGGCCCGCGGTGTTCTCGTCATAGAAGGCATAGGTCGCCTGACCG
Organism: Rhodobacterales bacterium; assembly: GCA_031361245.1. Classification (GTDB taxonomy): domain Bacteria; phylum Pseudomonadota; class Alphaproteobacteria; order Rhodobacterales; family Rhodobacteraceae; genus Stagnihabitans. The sequence goes on along the minus strand of JANMCI010000150.1, from coordinate 2,100 downwards.
TTCACCAACTTGACGAAGGCCACGGTGGTCGGGCGGTTCGAGCGGGCACAGAACGAGGTATCCACCTTGGACGCTTCAAGGGTCTGGGTCAGGATTTCTCCCAACATGTCATTGGAAAGGCCAGAGAAAAAGCCCGATGGTGCGCCAAGGCGTCCTAGTGCGATCGCGGTATTCATCACCGCCCCGCCCGCATATGGGGCAAAGCACGGCTCACCAAGGGTGCTTGTCCGCGGCAACATGTCGATCAGCGCTTCGCCACAACTCAGAATCATCTCACCCTCCCAAAGGTTTCGCTGACCATAGCGCAGGGCGCGTCGTTAGCGCAAACAGGCACGTTCGGTACGGCGTGCCGTTGTATTTGCGCCGCTTGGCTTAGACGGAATTGATCTGCCTCAAGGCGGACTTCGGACGGATGTATGATCCTGAAACGGTTAATGACTTGATTGCGCCAAGGAGGCTCAAATGGTTGAAAAGACAACGTCCAGCGGCTTTTGGCCGTCGCTTTACGAACCCTTTCACTTTGCGGGCTCGCGGCTGGCCGATTGGCTTACCCCTGCGTCAGAGGCTTCCCAGGATGACAAATCCTACCGGGTCGCCGTGGAACTGCCGGGCGTATCGGAGGCGGATGTGCATCTGACGGTGGAAAATGGCGTCGTGCAGTTGACCGGCGAGAAGAAGACCAGCCGCGAGGAGAAGGGCGAGACTTGGTACTTCAGCGAGCGCAAATTCGGCAGCTTCTCCCGCAGTTTCCGGCTGCCCGACGATGCTGATGAGGCGGGCGTCAAGGCCGAGATGAAGGACGGAGTGTTGACGGTCGTGGTGCCGAAACGTGTGCCCGAAGCGATGGCGGCCTCAAAGCGCGTGCCGATCAACAAGGCCTGATCAGACGCTGAAATAGGGTGCCAGATTGGCGCGCACTCGGGCCAGCGGGGTTTCGCCTTGCTGGTCCGGCTCAAAGGTCTTTCCAGTAATAGCTTGATATGCCTGAATATAAATTAACGATGTTGCCTCGATCATGTCGAGGGGGATTACGGGGATCGGGTCGCGGTAGGGATCGCAGCGTGCAACGACCCAAGAGCGAATCACGTCCTTGTCAAACGAGGGGGGACGGGTCCCAGCGGCAAAGGCCGCCTCATACCCCGAGGCGATCCAGTATCGGCTGCTGTCGGGGGTGTGGATCTCGTCAGCCAGAAGGATGCGGCCCGCGGCATCGGTGCCAAACTCGTATTTGGTGTCGACAAGGATCAGTCCGCGTTCGGCGGCCATCTGCTGGCCGCGGGCAAAAAGCGCGAGGGACTTGGCAGACACATCCTCCCACTGCGCCTTGGTCAGCAGGCCTTGCGAGACGATCTCCTCTGCCGTCAGGGGTTCGTCATGGCCACCGTCAAAAGCCTTGGAGGTTGGGGTGATGATCGCGTGGGGCAGGGCCTGATTGGCGCGCAGGCCATCGGGCAGGGTATGGCCATACATCTGGCGCAAACCCTTGTTATATTGCGTCAAAATAGAGGTTGAGGTCGACCCTGCCAGATAGCCGCGCACAACAACCTCGACCGGCAGGATGTTCAGGCGCCGACCGATCACGACATTGGGGTCGGGGTAGGACAGGACGTGGTTGGGGCAGATGTCGGCGGTGGCGTCGAACCAAAAGCGCGCCACCTGGGTCAACACCTGACCTTTCCACGGGATCGCGGCAAGGATGCGGTCGAAGGCGGAAATCCGGTCGGAGGAAATCAGGATCCGGCGGGGCCCGAGATTTTGGGTGGCGGGCAGATCGTAGCAATCGCGGACCTTGCCGAAATAGGGGTTCGGAAGTTCCGGAATATGGGCGTGTTCTAGAATTCGGGTCAGGGCGGGCATTTTGGCCTCCGAAGGACGCGTCTCTATCGGATGGGGGCGGCGCGGAGTCAACCGTGTGTTACGAGGGGTGGGTAACACGCGTGATACTTGGTTTAAGGTATTGAATTTGCTATGCTTTGGTGATTTCGTTCATTGAATATTAAGCGTGTTACCGGGGTTGGTAACACAGCCCCACAGCATTCCGCATATTCAACCAGATGGTTGACGATTACACCCAGTCCCGCCAAGACTGCCGCCATGACC
>JANMCI010000113.1:0-6412 GCA_031361245.1 Rhodobacterales bacterium | reverse complement strand
GCGCCATTGACAGCGGCCCCGCTTTGGGCCGAACCTTTGGGCTTGCGCGGGGGGGAGGGCCGATGGATCTGGGGCTGGCGGGCAAAGTCATCGTCGTGACCGGGGCCGCGAGCGGCATCGGTGCTGCGGTGGCGCGGGCCGCAGTCGCCGAAGGGGCCGGGGCGCTGATGCTGACGGACCGCGATGGCGAGGGTTGCCGCGATCTCGCGACGGCGCTGGGAGCGGCGCACTGGGTGACGGACCTTGCCGACCCGGAAGCTCCCGCCGCCTTCATCGCGGCCTGCACCGCCCGCTTTGGCCGGGTTGACGGGCTGGTGAATGCGGCGGGGCTGACCACGCGCGGCTCGTTTCTGACCGGCACCGCCGCGATATGGGATCAGCTTTTCGCCGTGAATGCCCGGGCCGGGTTCCTGTTGATGCAAGCGGTGATTGCCGACCTTCTGGCGCGCAAGGCGCCCGGCGCGGTGGTCAACATCCTGTCGATGAACGCCCATTGCGGCATCCCCGAGCTTGCCATCTATGCCGCGACCAAGGGGGCGATGACCACGCTGACCCGCAACGCCGCCCATGCCCATATGGCTGACCGCATCCGGGTGAACGGCATCAACCTGGGCTGGGTTGCGACCGAGGCCGAGCACCGGATGCAGGCCGACGTCATGGGACGCGGCCCCGATTGGCAGGAAAAAGCCGCAGCCACCCTGCCGCTGGGCCGCCTTGTCACGGCTGAGGAGGCGGCGCGGCTGGCGGTGTTCCTGCTTGGCGATGCCTCGGCGCCGATGAGCGGGGCGGTGATCGACCTTGAGCAGAAAGTGGCAGGTGCGCTGTGACCGGAACCGCCCCGCGCGACTATGAGGAACTGCGCAGCACCCTGATCGCGCGGGGGCCAAGGCTCAGCCGACGTCTGGCGCAGGTGGCGCGGCATTTCCTCAACCATCCCGAAGAGGTGGCAATCAACACGCTGGTCCGGCTTGCCGCCCAGTCGCAGGTGCCGCCCGCCACCATCACCCGCTTTGCGCAGGAACTGGGGTTCAAGGGCTTTGCCGACCTGCAAGCGGTGTTCCGCGAGCGTCTGCTGGGTCCGCGCCTGCCCTATGTCGGCAATCTGTCCGGCGGCGCGATTGCCGACGCCGATCTTGACCAGCCCACCCATGTCTTTGGCAATTTCGTGCAGGCCGCCGTCCAGAGCCTGCAGCGGATCGAGGCGGCGCTGGACCGCGCGGCCCTTGACCGCTTTGTCGAGGCGCTGGTGACCTCGGACGCCGTCCATGTCGCAGCGGCGCGCGGCGCGTTCGGCCTTGGCGCCTATTCGGTGTACGGGCTGTCCAACATCGGCAAGCGGGCGCATCTGATCGACAATATCGGCGCGATGCGGGCCATTCAGGTCGGGGCGATGGGGCCGCGCGATGTGATGCTGGCCATCACCTTTGACGACTATACCCCCGAGACGGTCGAGGCCGCCCGGCTGGCCGTCGCCGCCGGGCGCACCCTGCTTGCCATCACCGACAATGACCTGAGCCCGGTCGCGGGCATCGCGCAGCACGTCCTCTATGTCAACGAGGCGCGGCTTGGCCATTTCCGCTCGCAGGTTCCGGCCATGGTGGTCTGTCAGGCGATCATCGTCAGCCTTGGCCGCAGGCTCGGCACGGTTTTGGGTGAATGATTTCAAAACCTGAAAACTGAAATACCTGTTGCATCGAATCGCCGGTGGCCCAAATATCGCCCCGGGGGGGTGATGCCATGGCAGAGGTCGCTTTCGACTTTTCGGGGGCTGCCGTGCTGGTGGTCGGGGCCAGCCGGGCCGGCATCGGTGCCGCCATCGCCCGGGCTTTTCAGGACGCGGGCGCCCATGTCACCATCACCGGGGCCGAGCCGGAACCCGCCCCCGAGGATCAGCGCCGTTTTCCCTATGTCCAGTTGGACGTGACCAGTCTGGACGCAGTCCGTGCCTTGGCGTCTGCGACCCAAACCCTTGATATTCTGGTGAATTGCGCCGCCATAACCGCGCGCGGCGAAGAGATGGTCCCGGCGTTCTTTGAACAGGTCGTCAATGTGAACCTGCACGGCACCTTTCGCACGGCCGAGGCGTTTTACACCCAGTTGCGCGCAAGCCGGGGGTCGCTGATCAACGTGGCCTCGATGTATGCGACCTTTGGTTCGCCGCGCAATCCGGCCTACGGGGCCAGCAAGGCGGCGGTGCAGCAACTGACCAAATCGCTGGCCATCGCCTGGGCAGGCGACGGGATCAGGGTCAACGCCGTGGCCCCCGGTTTCATCGTGACCCAGCAATCGGCGCGCAGCCGCACCGATCCGGCCCATGTGGCCGCCGTCACCTTGCGCACGCCGATGGCGCGCTGGGGTCTGCCGCAGGACATCGCGGGGCCGGTGCTGTTTCTGGCCTCGCCCGCCGCCGGGTTCATGACGGGAACCTGCCTTGCGATTGACGGGGGCTATTCGGTTGCGTGACATTGGCGTCGAAACAGCGGGGGTGCCATGACGGATTTCACCGCCATCGGTGCCGCCGTGATCGGCACCGGCTTTATCGGCACGGTGCATGTCGAGGCGCTGCGCCGGCTGGGGGTCGATCTGCGCGGGGTTGTGGGCTCCAGCCCGGATCGCGGGGCGGCGCGGGCCCGGGCGCTGGGGGTGCGGCGCGCCTATGCCACGCTGGAGGAGGTGCTGGCCGATCCGGCGGTGCAGGTCGTCCATGTCACCTCGCCCAACGCGGCGCATTACGGGCAGGTCAAGCAGATCCTCGCTGCCGGGCGGCATGTGATCTGCGAAAAGCCGCTGGCGATGACCTCGGCGCAGTCTGCCGAAATGGCGGACCTGGCCCGGGCCAGCGGCAAGGTGGCGGCGGTCTGCTATAACATCCGGTTCTATCCCCTGAACCAGCACGCAAGGCAGATGGTGGCCGAGGGCGGCTTGGGCGACATCCGCCTGATCACCGGGCAGTATCATCAGGACTGGCTGGCCAAGGCCGGCGACTGGAACTGGCGGCTTGAGGGCGACAAGGGCGGGGCGTTGCGCTCGGTCGGGGACATCGGCACGCATTGGCTGGATCTTGTGACGTTCATTGCCGGGGAAAAGCCTGTCGCGGTGCTGGCTGATCTGGCGACCTTCCTGCCCAGGCGGCAAAGGCCCGTTGGCCCGGTCGAAACCTTTTCGGCGGCGAAGGGAGCGACGCAGGAGGTGGCCGTGACCACTGACGATGCCGCCCTGATCCTGTTGCGCTTTGCCAGCGGGGCCCGGGCGGCGATGACCACCAGCCAGATCTCGCAAGGCCGCAAGAATTCGCTGCGGTGGGAGATTGCGGGATCGGCCGGGACGGCGGCGTGGGACAGCGAGACGCCGGACCATCTGTGGCTGGGGCACCGCGACGGGCCGAACCAGATCCTGCAGCGCGATCCTTCATTGATGAACGCCACCGGGGCGGCGGCGGCCAGCCTGCCCGGCGGCCATGTCGAAGGCTTTGCCGACACATTCCGTGCGCTTTTTGCTCAGGTTTACCGCGATGTGGCGGCGGGCGGGCGGCAGGCGGGCTCGAGCTGGGCCAATTTTGCGGACGGGCATTTCGAGATGCGCTTTTGCGATGCCGTGCTGGCAAGTGCTCGCAGCGGCGCATGGGTCGATATCTAGGGGGCTGCCATGAAACTGGGACTTCTGACCGCACCTTTTGCCGACAGCACCCTGAGCGAGGTGGCCGCATGGTCGGCCTCGGCCGGGTTTGAGGCGCTGGAGATTGCTTGCTGGCCCACGGATGGCGGCGAAAAGCGGCGCTATGCCGGGACGGCCCATGTCGCGGTCGAGGGCATGACCCGGGAGCGCGGGGCCGAGATCATGGGGCAACTTGCGGCCGGGGGCCTTAGCGTGTCGGCGCTTGGCTATTACCCCAACCCGCTGCACGCCGATGCCGCACACCGCGAAATGGTGATCCAGCATCTGAAAAAGGTCATCACGGCGGCGGGTATGATGGGGGTCGGGGTCGTCAACACCTTTGTCGGCGGCGACCGGACCCTGACACTGGATCAGAACTGGGCGCGCGCGGTGGAGATATTTCCCGCCATCGTGGCCCATGCCCGCGACAACGGCGTCACGCTGGCGTTCGAGAACTGCCCGATGATCTTTTCCCATGACGAATGGCCGGGCGGGCACAACATCGCCTATGCGCCCAAGATCTGGCGGCGGATCTTTGCGGCGTGGGACGGGGTCGGCATGAACTATGACCCCAGCCACCTCGTCTGGCAGATGATCGACCAGCCCCGCTTCATCCGCGAGTTCGGGGCGAAAATGGTGCATGTTCATGCCAAGGACCTGATGATTGATCGTGACGGGCTCTATGAAAACGGTATCATCTCGGCAGGGATGGGCTGGCAGGTGCCGCGCATGCCGGGACTGGGGGAGGTGAACTGGGCCGAAACCTTTGCGGGACTTTACCGCGCCGGATACGACGGGCCGGTGATCATTGAACACGAGGACCGCAATTTCGAAGGGTCGGACGACAAGATCAAACGCGGCTTCCTGTTGGCGAGAGACGTCCTTCGCCCCTTTGTGAAGTAGGACGTTAAACTGTTTAAAGACAAACACTTGAAAGGGAGGACTACCAATGAAGAAACTGTTGCTCGGAACCGCGGCCCTTGTGCTTGCCGCCGGCGTCGCCGAAGCCAAACCGTGGAAGATCGGCATTTCCAACACCGTGCAGGGCAATGGCTGGCGCGAGGAGATGGTCTGCGCGATGAAGGCGCAGGCGCTGGCCTCGGGCGAGGTCGAAAGCCTGAACATCGCGCACCGCAACACCGATGCGGCAGGCCAGCTTGAGGATATCCGCAACCTCATTCAGGCCGGTGTCGATGCCATCGTGGTCAACCCGGCCAATGCCGAGGGCATCAATTCGGCCATCAAGGAGGCGACCGACAAGGGCATTGTCGTCGTCGCCGTCGATCAGGCGGTGACCGAGCCTTCGGCCTATATCCTGTCCAACAATCAGGAGCAGTATGCCTATATCGGTGCCAAATGGCTGTTTGAAACCATGGGTGGCAAGGGGGCCGTGGTCTATATGCGCGGCGCTGCCGGTGCGGGTGCCGACAATGACCGCGACAAGGGCTTCAAGCGGGCCTTGGCGGAATTCCCCGAGATTACCGTGGCTTCCGAAGTCTTTACCGGCTGGCAGCAGGATCAGGGCAAGCAGCAGATCAATGATCTGATCGCGGCTGGCACCCCGTTTCAGGGCTTCTGGACCTCGGGCATCGACAATGTGATTGTCGATGCGCTGGTGGAAAGCGGGGCACCCATGGTGCCGGTCGTCGGCGCGGACAATGCGGGCTTTGTGGGTCAGCTGAGCTCGGTTGACGGGCTGGTTGGTGCGGCGGTCACCAACCCCGGCTCGGTCGGCGGCGCGGGTGTCGCACTGGCGCTGCAGATCCTCGACGGCGCGATGCCGGCGGAAAAGACCGTTCTGGTCGATCCGGTGCTGTGGGCCAACAACACCGATGAGGGCAAGGCGCTGATCGCGGCGGGGCAAAACCCCAGCCTCAGCCCGGAATGGCCGGTCTCTGTCTCGATCCCCGGCTGGACCACCTATTCGATGGACCAGATCATCGCCTGCAAAGGCCCCGGTGAGTGACCGCTTCGGCCCCCGGTCGCACGACCGGGGGCCACCCCTTTCGTCCGGTCGAGCAGCATCATGAATGATCCCAAAGCGCCCGTTCTGGACGCTGTCGGTGTTTCCAAACGCTTTGGCGCGGTTGTCGCCCTGCATGACGCCTCGCTAAAGGTCGGGCGGGGTGAGGTCGTGGCCCTGATGGGGGCCAATGGCGCGGGCAAATCGACGCTGGTCAAGATCCTGACCGGGGCGCTCAGCCGCGACGCGGGGCAGATCCGCATCCGCGGCGTGGACGCCCATCTGGGCTCGCCCGCCGCCGCCCGCCGCGCCGGTCTGGTGCCGGTCTATCAGGAACCCTCGCTGATCCCCGATCTGGATGTCGCGGGCAATCTGCGGCTGGGCAACACCGACCCCGAACGCTTTGCCCATTGGGTGGCCGAGCTTGGCATCTCCGGTCTCAGGCCCGACGACATGATCGGGCGGCTGCCGCTGGCCACGCTGCGCATCCTTGACCTTGCCCGCGCGCTCGCCGCCGAGCCTGACGTGCTGATGCTGGACGAGATGACCGCCGCGCTGCCGACCGACCTTGTCGCCCGTGTGCTGCGCGTTGTGCGAGCGCAGGCCGATCAGGGCCGGTCCATCATCTATATCTCGCACCGCTTTACCGAAATAGCCGAGCTTTGCGACCGCGCCACCGTGCTGCGCGACGGTGCGACCGTCGGCGATCTGGCGATCACGCCGGGGGTCGAGGAGGAGATTGTCGAGCTGATGCTGGGCGGTGCCGTGGCCCCGGTCAGTGCGGCCAGCCACGCC
>JANMCI010000109.1:0-2287 GCA_031361245.1 Rhodobacterales bacterium | reverse complement strand
CGCCACCCGGTCAATCACGCCTTGCAGGGTCTCGCCCCGCGCCCGCGCCGCAAAGCTCAAGCTCATGCGGTGTTCCAGCACCGGCCTGGCCAGTGCCGCGACATCTTCGGTCGACGGCGCCAGCCGCCCGTTCAAAAGCGCCCGCGCCCGCGCCATCAGCATCAGCGCCTGCGCGGCCCGCGGCCCCGGCCCCCATGACAGGATGCCTTCCAGCGCAATCCCCTCCGCCTCATCCGGGCGGCAAGAGCGGACAAGGTCCAATATCGCCTCGACCACCGTCTCGCCCACCGGCATGCGCCGGACCAGCGCTTGCGCCGCGATCAGTTCGGCGCCGGAAAAGACCTGCTTCGATGTCGCCGTGACAGACCCCGTGGTCGCCAACAGGATGTCCCGCTCGGTCGCGCGCGTCGGATAGGACACATCGACCTGCACCAGAAAACGGTCCAGCTGTGCCTCGGGCAAGGGATAGGTGCCCTCCTGCTCGATCGGGTTCTGGGTTGCCAGCACGTGGAACGGCGGTCCCAGCTTGCGGTGCTGGCCCGCAATCGTGACCTCGCGCTCCTGCATGGCCTGCAGCAGGGCCGACTGCGTGCGCGGGCTGGCGCGGTTGATCTCGTCTGCCATCAGCAATTCGCAGAACACCGGCCCTTCGATGAACCGGAACGACCGCGACCCGTCGGATGCGGCGTCCAGCACTTCTGAGCCCAGAATATCGGCGGGCATCAGGTCGGGCGTGAACTGGATGCGGTTGGCGCGCAGGCCCATGACCGTTGCCAGCGTGTCCACCAGCAGCGTCTTGCCCAGTCCGGGCAGGCCGACCAGCAGCGCGTGACCGCCGCACAGCAGCGCCGCCAGCGTCAGTTCCACCACCCGCTCCTGTCCGATGAACCGCTTGTTGACCTCACCCCGCGCCGCCCCCAGTTTTGCGCTCAGGGCTTCGATATCGGCGACAAGGCCCGATTCTGGGTTGGCATCAGACATGACATTGCTCCGTGAGTGGTTATATGTGCCATTAGAACGGGTCGCGGCGCTTAGCACAAATGCCAAAAGCCCACGGCAGGGAAAATGATCGTGAAACCGACGGCTGAAGGATTGATGTCACAGGTCAAGGCGGCAAAGGGTCCGCCGCCGGTCCATCTGTGGAATCCGCCGTTCTGCGGCGACATCGACATCCGCATCGCGCGGGACGGTCTGTGGTATTATCTCGGCACGCCGATCGGCCGGGCGCCGCTGGTCAAGCTGTTCTCCTCGATCCTCAAGCGCGAGGGGGATGAGTACTTTCTGGTCACTCCGGTCGAAAAGGTCCGCATCCGCGTCGATGATGCACCGATGCTGGCCGTGGATTTCACCGCAACCGGGCAGGGCCGCGCGCAAGTCCTGCGTTTTGTCACGAAAACCGAGGATGAAGTCGAGGCTGACGCCGCCCATCCCATCACCGTCCGCTTTGCTCCGGATGGCGAACCCTCGCCCTATATTCACGTCCGCGCCGGCATGAACGCCCTTATTGACCGCAAGTCGTTCTTTCGTTTGGTTGAATTGGGTTGCCATGAGCGTCAAGACGATAAAGACTTGCCAGGCACTGCCGAAGCGGGCGAAAGCTGGTTCGGCCTCTGGTCAAATGGACTGTTCATGCCCGTCATTCGCTCTTCTGATCTGCCCTGATGCCCAGATACGCCGCAAATCTGACCATGCTCTTCACCGAAGTGCCCAGCCTCGACAGGCCGGGCCTTGCGGCGCAGGCCGGGTTTGACGGCGTCGAGATTCTCTTTCCCTATGATTATCCCGCCAAGGAGTGGCAGACAGCGATTGGCCAGATGCCGCTGGCGCTGATCAACACCCCACCCGGCGACTGGGCGGCGGGCGACCGGGGCCATGCCGCGGTTCCGGGACTGGAAAGCCGTTTCCGCGACGGTTTCCTGCGTGGTGCCGACCTTGCGACCCGGCTTGGTGCCGACCGCCTGCATGTCATGGCTGGTGTCGCCCGCGGCCCCGATGCGACGCAGCTTTATACCGAACACCTGATCTGGGCTGCCGCTCAGGCGCCCGAGCTGACCCTGTGCATCGAACCTCTGAACACCGACGACATGCCGGGCTATTTCCTCAACGACTTCGATCAGGCCGGCCGCATCCTGTCGGATGTCGACAATCCGCGGGTCGGACTGCAGTTCGACCTGTGGCACGCCGCCCGGATTCACGGCGACCCCTGGGTCGTGTGGGAAAAGCACAAGGCCCATGTCAACCACATCCAGATTGCGGGTTTTCCGAACCGCGCCGAACCCGGCGGCGG
>JANMCI010000098.1:0-2179 GCA_031361245.1 Rhodobacterales bacterium | reverse complement strand
CGCTGAACCGGATGCAACGATTTGTTAACCAAGCACTGGTAACCTGAGTCCGGGGTACAGGGAGGAGTCCCGATGGCCTCAAGGAGCAAGTCGTCCCGGTCGCGTGTGAAGCTCTCACATGGGTGTAAGAACCCCCCGGGCCGGGGCGCAACTCGCTGCAATTGCACCTTTCCAAATACTCATCTTGAAGGCCGCAACCCACAAAGCCGTCGGGGTTTGACGCGGGCCGGGTCAGTCAGACGTGGCGCGCCACGGCCGTCAGCTGGTCGATGTGGTGATCAGCGCCCAGGTTGCGAAGCCGTGCATGGTCGTGGAACAATGCGTTTTCTGCGGGCGCGAACAGGCAGGTCCGGCAGCCCGACGCCTGACCCGCCAGAATATCGACATGACTGTCGCCGACGATCAGCGTTTCGGCGGCGTTTGCGCTCAGCCGGCGCAGGGTCTCGGCAAAGGGAGCCGGGTCCGGCTTGTGGCCAAAGCCGTCATCTCCAGCCAGCACCGACGCAAAGTGGGGGTCAAGGGCATGGGTCCGCAGGCCGCTTTCGATCACCGCCCGCGGGCTTGAACTGACGAGGGCAAGCGTCAGGCCCCGCGCCGCCAGCCCCTCCAGAATGTCGGATGCCCCGTCATGAAGTGTTACCGCGCCCGCCGCTGCGTGCACATGACGGCGTGCCTCGTCGGCGATCGCAGGAAAGTCGAGATGGGGGTGGCGGTCAGCAACCAGGTGGTGGTCGTGAAAGAATTCCGCCACGATCTCGGCATCGGAAAAGGTCAGCGCGCGGCGGGCAAAAGCGGCGTGATAGCCGTCGGTCCACAGATGCAGACTGCGGGCCAGCGTGCCGTCCCAGTCAAATATGATGGTCCGGATGGTCACGCCAAGGGGGCCGCCCTCAGTCCTTCGCCCGCTCCTGATAGGACCGGTCCTCGGTGTTGATCACGATCCGCGTGCCCGCCCCGATATGCGGCGGCACCATGACGCGGATGCCGTTGGAACAGGTCGCGGGCTTGTAGGACGACGAGGCGGTCTGGCCCTTGGTCACCGGCTCGGTCTCCACGATCTCGACCGTCACCCGCATCGGCAGTTCCAGGGCAATCGCGGCGCCCTCGAATGTGCGCAGGTAGACCTTGATGCCGTCGGACAGAAAGACGTCGTCCTCGCCCACCACATCGGGATGCACGGTGATCTGTTCGTAGGTCGCGGGCTCCATGAAGTGAAAGCCCTCGCCGTCGGAATAAAGGTAGTCGTATTCCCGCTCGTCCACCGTCGCCTTTTCCACCATCTCTGTCGTGCGCCAGCGTTCGGCCACCTTCACCCCGTCGGAGATGCGGCGCATGTCAACCGAGGTCGTCGGCGTGCCCTTGCCGGGGTGGAAGTTCTCGGCCTTGAGGACGGCGTAAAGCTTGCCGTCCAGCTCGACCACATTGCCTTTGCGAAGCGAAGAAGCGATGACTTTCACGAAGCGGTTCCTTGTTCTGGCGGGGCAGTCCAGCTATGCGGGCCCCCTGTCGGGCCTGCCTGTATCCGATATCGTTGGAATTCGCTAGAGCGGGATGAGTTTCCATGGAACGAGGAAAATCGGAAGTCGCGGTCGAGCCTTGGCGAGAGGCAGTGAATTCCGATTCCGCTGAAACTCATCCCGCTTGAGAGAGAAGCCGCATGACCCAATCGCCCCAGCCTCGGACCCCGTGGTGGACCCCCGGCCGTCACGCCGACCGCCGCCCGGTCCTCTTGGCGCGCAATGCCATTCAGGCGGCTCTGCGCGGCTGGCTGGCCACCGAAGGGATACTGGAGGTCGACACCGCCGCCCTGCAGGTCAGCCCCGGCAACGAGGCCCATCTGCACGGCTTCGAGACCCGCGCCATCGGCAATGACGGGGTGGGGCGGCGGATGTATCTGCACACCAGCCCCGAATTCGCGATGAAAAAGCTGCTGGCGGCCGGTGAGACGCGGATCGCGGCCTTTGCCCATGTCTGGCGCAACCGCGAGCGTGGGGCGCTGCACAGCCCTGAGTTCACCATGCTGGAATGGTACCGCGTAGGGCAGGACTATACCGTGCTGATGGACGACTGCGCCGCCATCGCGCGGCTGGCCGCCACCGCCTCTGGCGCGACCCAACTGCGCTTCCGCGACCGGACCTGCGACCCCTTCGCCCCCTTTGAGCGGCTGTCGGTGGCCGAG
>JANMCI010000087.1:0-4975 GCA_031361245.1 Rhodobacterales bacterium | reverse complement strand
GGCCACGGCACCGGGGTGAAGTGCCCCAGGTCGACCTGCCCCTTGACCTGCGTCCGATAGCGCCCGTCGATAAAGACCCCCGCCACATCTGGCAGCACCACGCAGAACCCGGCCGAGCCGGTAAATCCGGTCAGCCACTGCAACCGCTCATCCCGCGCGGCAACATATTCGCCCTGATGCGCGTCGGCCCGCGGCACGATGTAGCCCGCCAACCCCTCCGCCGCCAACACCGCCCTAAGCGCCGCCAACCGCCCCGGCCCCTGTGCTGGCGATGCCATGGTCTCAAAGGTCTGAAACATGCAGTCCGCCCTCTTTCGGTGTCCTAAAATTTTCAGCCAAAAATTTTCCGCCCCTACGCCGCCCGTCGCCCGCCCATCGCCCGCGCCCGTTTTTTCGGGTCACTCTCGAAAAGCCCCGCCAACTGCTCGGTCATCGCCCCTGCCAGTTGCTCGACATCGGTGATCGTCACGGCGCGCTGGTAATAGCGCGTCACGTCGTGGCCGATGCCGATGGCGATCAGCTCCACCGCCCGCCGCCGTTCGACCATCGCGATCACGTCGCGCAGATGCTTTTCGAGGAAATTCGCCGGGTTGACTGACAGCGTGCTGTCATCCACCGGCGCCCCGTCCGAGATCACCATCAGGATCTTGCGCGCCTCTTGCCGCGCTGTCAGCCGCCGGTGCGCCCATTCCAGCGCCTCGCCGTCGATGTTCTCCTTCAGCAATCCCTCTTTCATCATCAGCCCCAGATTGGGCCTGACCCGGCGCCACGGCGTATCGGCACTCTTGTAGATGATATGCCGCAGATCGTTCAGCCGCCCCGGCCCCTGGGCGCGGCCCTGCGCCAGCCAGCGCTCACGCGACTGCCCGCCCTTCCACGCGCGGGTGGTAAAGCCCAGGATCTCGACCTTGACCGAACACCGCTCCAGCGTCCGCGCCAGCACATCGGCACAGATCGCGGCGATCGAGATCGGACGGCCCCGCATCGAACCCGAGTTGTCCAGCAGCAGCGTCACGCAGGTATCGCGGAACTCGGTGTCCTTCTCCTGCTTGAAACTCAAGGGCGTAGTCGGGTTCGCCACAACCCGCGCGAGGCGCCCCGCATCCAGCGTGCCCTCCTCCAGATCGAACAGCCACGAGCGGTTCTGCTGCGCCTGCAACCGGCGCTGCAACTTGTTGGCCAGACGCGACACGGCCCCCTTCAACGGCTCCAACTGCTGGTCCAGATAGGCGCGCAGTCGTTCCAGTTCCGCAGGCTCCGCCAGCTCCTCGGCCTTGATTTCCTCATCGAAATCCGTGGTATAGACGGTATAGTTGGGGTCCGCGTCCGAATAGGGCTGCGGGGCGGGCGGCTCCAGCGGGGCCTCGCCCTCGGGCAATTCCGCCTCGTCGCCGGTCTCCATATCGGCGTTGTCCTCCATCGTGACCTGCGCCTGACTTTCGTCCTGCTGGTCCTCCTGGCTCTCCTCGGGCGAGGCTTCCGACTCCTCGCTCTCGCTTTCCTCCGAGCCCTGCTCCTCGGGGCTGTCGTCGTCCTGATCGTCCTGACCGGGGTCCTGCTCGTCCTTGCGGTCAGGATCATCGCCCAACTGGTCGCCATAGCCCAGATCGGCAATCACCTGCCGGGCGAGCCTTGCGAACGCCGACTGATCCTCCAGCACATGGTCCAGATTGCCCAGCGTCCCCGCCGCCTGCTCTTCGATAAAGCCGCGCCACAGCTCCATCACATTGGCGGCACCCTTGGGCATGGGCCGCCCCGTGGCCAGATGGCGCACGAGATAGCCTGCCGCCACCGGCAACGGCGCTTCCGCCGAACTTGTGATCTGGCCATAGCCCTTGCGCTCGGCCTCATGCGCGATCTTGGCGTCGATATTGGTGGCCGTGCCCGGCATGGCCCGCGCGCCCACTGCCTCGCAACGCGCCGTCTCCATCGCGTCAAAGATTTCGCGCGCCAGCGCCCCGGTCGGCGCGTATTTTGTCGCCGTTTTCTCATCGTGATAGCGCCGGTTCAGGGCGAAGGCATCCGCCGTGCCGCGCGCCAGCATCACCTCGTCCCGCGTCAAGCGGCGCGAAACCTGCGGCAGCCTCACCCCTTCCTTGTTCATCCCCGACGGATCGACCGAATAAGTCACCGTCATCTCGGGATCATCGGCCATCGTCCGGGTGGCCTCGGCCAAGGCTTTCTTGAAGGGATCTGCGGGGTTGTCGCTGGGCTTGTTCATGGCTCAGATAAACCACCCCCAGCGCCCCATGTTCAAGATGCGAAAATGCCGCCCGCGCGATTTCACCAAAAATCCCGCCCGGTAATTCTGTGCGGCTGCGCACAGAAGGCATGCTGATCTGCGTAATTGTGAAATTGGGCCAGAATGGCGATCTGAGTTTCAACCAACACCCAACCCGATTGGACACACCATGACCAAACCGAAAATCGCCCTGATCATCGGCTCGACCCGCGCTACCCGCTTTGCCGACATCCCCGCCCAGTGGTTGCTGTCCCAAGCCCGCGCCCGCAGCGACATGGATGTCGAACTGGTCGATCTGCGCGATTATCAGCTGCCGTTCTTCAACGAAATGGCCTCCAACGCCTGGGTTCCGACGCAGGATGCCCATGCGGTCAAGTGGCAGAAAAAGCTGGCCGAGTTCGACGGCTACATCTTCGTGGTGGCCGAGTATAACCGCTCGCTCACCGGCGCGCTCAAGAATGCGCTGGATCAGGCCTATGTCGAATGGGCGCACAAGCCGGTTGGGGCAATTGCCTATGGCTCGATGGGCGGCACGTCGGCGCTGCAGCACCTGCGCACCATCGCGGTCGAGTTGCAGATGGTCCCGGTCCGCAACGCCGTTCACATCGGTGGCGCAGATTTCTTCCGCGTCCATCCCGGTATGGGCGGTTCGGGCAATATCGCCGACATCGAAGGCGGACTGCTGGCCTCGGCCAAGGCGACGCTGGACGATGTGGTCTGGTGGGCCAAGGCCACGATGGCTGCCAAGGCGAGCAAGGTTCCCGAGGCCGCCTGAGCCAGACAAAGCGGGGGGGCGCTTGTCGCCCCCTTCCTGCGCCGTCTCAACTGATCATCAGGCCCGTGCAATCGGCCACAAGCTCTTCTGCGCGAACCCGCGCCCGGCTGGCCGCGGGGCCGCATCCAGCCCGAACCGCACCTGCGTCACCGCGCCCGCCGCAACGAGGTGGCGCAACCGGTCCGCCGCCAATTGCCCCGCCGCCTGCTCTGCCGCGCAGCGCGGGCGGGTGATCTCCGGCGTGTCATATCCCAAAAGCCGGACCCGGTGCATCTGCGCCCCGCAGAGCAGCGTCAGCGTGTCGCCGTCCAGAACACGGGCAACCTTGCACTCCGCCATGACCGGCCCGGTCCACAGCACCAAGCCAACCGCCAGCGCACCCAAATACCGCATGTGCCTCCCCCCCAAAGACGGCAGCATCGGGTCGCTTCCTGTCGGCGGCAAAGCAAAGGGTCGGCCAAACCATGACCGACCCTTTGCATTTGCTGCAATGTCCGCGGCGTCAGCCCAGCGGAATGGTGTCATGCTCCATGAATTCGGCCACTTCCGGGATCCAGCGGCCCTCGACAAAGGCCACGTGCATGGGGTGGGCGTTGTAGGCGTCATAGACCGCCTGATCCGCAAAGGTCATCGAGACCGCAAAGGCGTACGGATTCTTGCCGCTGACCTCGCGCGCAATCTCAAAGCTTTCGACCCCCGGAATGGCGCGCAATTGGGCCAGTGCGCGCAGGAACTCCGCTTCGCCGACGGTTCCCGCCGGGTGGTTCAACCGAAAGATCGCCGCGTGCCGGATCACTTCATCGCCTGAGAGGCGGCGCTTTCCGGCAATTCCTCGCCAAAGCAGCGCTGATAGAACTCGGCCACCGTCTGGCGCTCCAACTCGTCGCATTTGTTCAGGAAGGTCAGCCGGAACGCATAGCCGATATTGCGGAAAATCTCGGCATTCTGCGCCCAGTTCAGCACGGTGCGCGGCGACATAACGGTGGACAGATCGCCATTGGTGAATGCCGTCCGGGTCAGGTCGGCGACGGTGACCATCTGGCCAATTGTCTTGCGGCCCTTGTCGGTATTGTAATGCGGGCTTTTTGCCAGAATGATCGCGGCTTCGGCGTCATGGCTGAGGTAATTCAGCGTGGCGACCAGCGACCAGCGGTCCATCTGGGCCTGATTGATCTGCTGCACGCCGTGGTAAAGCCCTGTCGTGTCGCCCAGACCGACAGTGTTCGCGGTGGCGAACAGCCGAAAGAATGGATGCGGCGTGATGATCTCGTTCTGATCCATCAGCGTCAGCTTGCCGTCATGCTCCAGCACGCGCTGAATGACGAACATGACGTCCGGCCGGCCGGCATCGTACTCGTCGAACACCAGCGCCACGGGATTGCGCAGCGCCCATGGCAGGATGCCCTCGTGGAACTCGGTCACCTGCTTGCCGTCGCGCAGCTTGATCGCATCCTTGCCGATCAGGTCGATCCGGCTGATGTGACTGTCAAGATTGACCCGCACCGTCGGCCAGTTCAGCCGTGCGCCGACCTGCTCGATATGGGTCGATTTGCCCGTGCCGTGATAGCCTTGGATCATCACCCGGCGGTTATAGGCATAGCCCGCCAGAATGGCCAAAGTGGTGTCGGGGTCAAACTTGTAGGTCGGATCGATGGCCGGCACCCGGTCGGTCGCCTCGGCAAATCCCTTCACCTTCATGTCGGTGTCGATGCCGAACACCTCGCGGACCGAGATGTCTTCCGTGGGCTTTGCAATCGTATCCAGCATGGCGGCGTCCATTTGACCAAAGGGGCGTCGGGCGCGTCATGCCCCCGGGCTTGTCCACCCTGTTTGGTACAATCCCGCGGGCGCTGCAAGGGGAGCCGACCTCTTCACGGCCTTTCCCAATCGCGTGACAGGCGGAAATATCCCGTCCGCGCCGGGGCCACATGCCCTAGACTGGTCCGCAAGCCACCGAA
>JANMCI010000082.1:0-4767 GCA_031361245.1 Rhodobacterales bacterium | reverse complement strand
AGGGGCAGCGCGAAGCCGGGCTTTCGCTGGGTCTTTCCCCGCTGCGGGTCTTCATCCAGATCGTGCTGCCGCAGGCCATCGCGGTGGTTTATCCCTCGCTGGTCAGCCAGATCGTCATCACGATGCTTGAATCCGCGGTCGTTTCGCAAATCGCGGTGGTCGACCTGACGCATGTGGCCGACCTGATCCAGTCCCGCAGCTACCGTGCCTTCGAGACGTATTTCGCGGTCGCAGTCATTTACCTGAGCATGGCGCTGGGGCTTCGCTGGCTGCTCGACCGCGCGGGCATGCAGCTGTTTCGGAGCCAGCGCGCATGATCTCGTTGTCCCTGACCGACGTCACATGGTTCCTGCTTCTCGCGGCACGCTGGACTCTGTTGCTTTCCGCGATCGCCTTCGTTGGTGGCACGGTCGGTGCCACGCTTCTGCTGCTTTGGCGCTATGGCGCTCCGAAGATCGGCCAACGCGCCACGACGATATACATCCAGTTCTTCCAGGGCACGCCGCTGCTTTTGCAGCTGTTCCTGATCTTCTTCGGCTTGCCGATGCTCGGGGTCGAGGTGTCGCCGCTTTTCGCCGCCGGCCTTGCGTTGACGCTTTATGCCAGCGCCTTCCTGGCCGAGATCTGGCGTGGCTGCGTCGATGCGATCCCGATGGGCCAGTGGGACGCCAGCGCCAGCCTCGGCATGAAGTTCGTCATCCGGATGCGCCTTGTGATCCTGCCGCAAGCGTTGAAAATCGCGGTTCCTCCGACTGTCGGTTTTCTGGTGCAGCTGGTGAAGAGCACGGCACTCGCTTCGATCGTCGGGTTTGACGAGTTGACCAGATCGGCCCAGATCGTTGCCAACGCTACCTTCCATCCGCTCGATATCTATGGCCTTGCCGCGCTGATCTACTTCGCGATCTGTTACCCCCTGACCGTCGCCTCGCGCCGACTGGAGCGCCATCTTCGGGTGCAATCGCACGGCTCTTTTCTGGCAAGAGATTGATCCAACAGGACTTTCCTGGCAGGCAGGTCAAAGTCGAATGGGCGTGATCCGGCTCCATGAGCGGGCCGATATGTCGTGCCGCGGATTTCGACCGGCTTCGACCTCGGCATTGAGGCTTGCCTCCGTCGCCAATCGTTCACACAATATCGAAATCTCTGATGATGCGACAGCACCCCGACGGGCGTTGTCAGAGCAAATTCCTTGAGGCGGGCATGTTGGTCGCCTAGGTCATGTTGACAAATGGCGGCTCGGGCGCTTTCGTTTTCCCCTACATCGCGGATCCCGATCGTGCCGTTGGGTGCTGTCAGACGAATGCGAACCAGTCTCTGTTTCCCCTGCCCCAATTTCGGATCAGGCCGCAAGAAGGCCGCGTCACTCGGCAAGAGCGACGGCGCGGTTCGCCTTGAAATTCTGTCGGCTATCAAAGGAGCGGCACCAAACCGCGACAAGACCACTTTGGGCCGTGATCGGACTCTAGATGCTCATAGTGGCGTACATCTAGCCAACGATCTCGACGGCAGTCGCGCGCGGCGGCAACTAGAGTCTGCCGTTCGATCTCAAAGTGTCTTGCTTGTTTTTGCTGACAGGCCAAACAGCATGAGTGTACAATCTGCTTTGCATCACCCAAAATTGCACCCAAGCCAAATTTAGCGCGCAAAGATCGGCACGAAAAATTCTATAAGCTGTTGATTTATAGGTATTTAAATGGTGCCCAGAGACGGAATTGAACCGCCGACACGCGGATTTTCAATCCGCTGCTCTACCAACTGAGCTATCTGGGCACCGTTAGGAAGGCATGAGCCTTTCAGGTGGCGGGTTGATACGTCAGGTGATGGGGCCTGTCCAGAGGGCAGCTGAAGAAAAACGCGCCCTATTGCGGGCGTTTCTTCGCCTCATCGCTGTCGGAAAGTTCTTCTTCGTCCAGCGGCTTGGCTGGGACACGATAGCTTTCGTTCAGCCAGCGGCCAAGATCAATGTCGGCGCAGCGGCGCGAACAAAAGGGCCGATACTTGGGATCGGCATCTTTGGAACAGACGGGGCAGGTCACGTCAAAAGCTCGCTCAAGGGCAGACGGTCGCGTTTGCGGGTCAATTCAAAGAGCCCGAGTGTGGTCCAGCCCGCAAGATTGGTCTCGGCCGCCTCGGACTTGAACGCCGCACGGATGACCTGATCCAAAATGGCGCGCTCCTTCTTGGGCATCGGAGCGAAATCGATCACGATCTGACCGCCCAGCCCACGCAGGCGCAGCTGGCGCGGCAGATCGCGGGCGGCTGCGATATTGACCTTCAGGCTGGCCGCAGGCGAGGTGTCCGGGCCGGTGTTCACATCGACCGCGACAAATGCGCGGGTCTTTTCGATGGTCATGTTTCCACCACCGACCAGCGACACCCGATCCTCCCGCAGCGCCGCGATCATCTCGTGCACACCCTGCGCTTCGAAACCGCCCTCGATAACCTCGTCCGGCGCCGGATCTGCCCAGTCCCGCCACGCGGTTTCATGGGCACCAGCACCCTCGACCAGCAACTCGGGTCCGCCGTTCAGATCGGTCAGGACGGTCCCGGCCAGACCGCGCATCACGGCAATGTCCTCCGCGATTTCTGCATCTGCGGAAAAGGCCGCAGCAGAGCGCAGGATCAATCCAAGGCTTTCGTCCGCGCCCGCCATTGCTTCGGCGGCCACGGCCTCCAGGTCGGCCCGGCGGTCGTCGTCCTTGATCCGGCGCGAGATGTTCAGGCCCGGTGCGTCCGGCGTGACGATGGCCAGACGCGATTTGAACAGCAGGCGGGTGGAAACGGGCAATGCCTTGCCCGGTTCGGCAGGACCGGTCACTTGCACGATCAGGCGCTGGCCGGGGGCAATACCGGTCGTCTGCCGCAGAAATCCCGATCCCTCGGGCAAACGGACAAACATGCCCCCCTGACCCTTCATCGGTCGGTCGGCGACGGCGCGATAAATCGCACCCGGCAGGGGCGTATCATCTGCGGGATCAATCAGAAGCTCTTCCAGCTGCCCGTCCACCACCAAGGCGGCAGCGGCTTGACCGTTCATTTCGTCCAGCACCACGACACGGCCAATCATGACTGCCTCCACACTGGATATCCCGCCGCCACCAGCAGCGCCGCCGTCTCGGCCAGGGGCAGGCCGACAATGCCCGTAAACGACCCCGAGATCCACGGGATGAACGCGCCCGCGGCCCCTTGAATGGCATAGGCCCCGGCCTTGCCCCGCCATTCGTCGCCGGCAAGATAGGCATTGAGTTCAGCGTCGGACAGCCGCTTCATCTTGACCGCCGAGATGCTGTCCCTTGTCCAGAGCCGCTCGCCCCGCCGAACCGCGACCGAGGTGATCACCTGATGGCGCCGGCCGCCCAGCGCGGTCAGGAATTCCGCCGCTTCACCGGCATCGCGCGGCTTGCCCAGAATGCGGCGACCCAGCGCAACCGTGGTGTCGGCGCACAGGACGACATCCTCTGGTCCGGCCTGCACCGCCATGGCCTTTTCCCGCGCCACGCGGGCGCAGTAGGGCCGGGGCAGTTCGGCTTTCTTCGGGTCTTCGTCAATGTCGGGCGGCAAGACCGCATCCGGCACAACGCCCAACTGCGCCAACAGCTCCCTGCGGCGCGGGCTGGCCGATCCCAGGATGAGTTTCACTTGAAGCGGTAGTTGATGCGGCCCTTCGACAAATCATACGGGGTCATTTCGACCTGCACCTTGTCGCCTGCCAGAACACGGATGCGGTTCTTGCGCATCTTTCCTGCCATCACCGCAATCAATTCATGGCCATTGTCGAGTTCAACCTTGAATGTCGCGTTGGGCAGGAGTTCTTTCACGACACCGGGGAATTCGAGGATATCTTCCTTGGCCATGGTCTCTCCAATAGGGGTTGGCCCGCGTTAGGACGCAGGCATGGCGCGGCATATGCGCCTGACTGCGCCATATTTCAAGGGAAAAGTGGCGGGTTGAACCGCAGCCCCGGCTTTGCTAGGGCACAGGACAACGCAACCACGGGTGCCGGCGATGTCGAAGGTCATCAAACTCGGGATCGGCAGCATCCTCGTGGGCCTTTTGGTTCTGGGGCTGAAGCTTCTGGCGTGGTGGATGACGGGGTCGATAGCGCTGCTGTCGGACGCGCTGGAAAGCACGGTCAATGTTGCCACGGCCTTCGCCGCCCTCGTGGCGATCCGGGTGGCGGCCCTGCCGGCGGATGCCAACCACCCTTACGGCCACCACAAGGCCGAGCTGTTCAGCGCCATTCTGGAAGGCGTGATGATCATCCTCGCAGCCCTTCTGATCCTGCGCGAGGCCTATCACGGCCTTCTGACCGCCCATCCCCTGATCGCCCCCCTTGGCGGCCTTCTGGTCAACGGAGCGGCCTCGGTCCTGAACGCCATCTGGTGCTGGGTGCTGATCCATCAGGGCCGCCGCCTGCGCTCGCCCGCGCTGGTGGCGGACGGGCGGCACCTGCTCCTCGACGTGATCTCCTCGGTCGGGGTGACCTTTGGCGTGCTGGTCGCCATCCAGACCGGCTGGGCCTGGCTTGACCCCGCCATGGCGGCGCTGGTCGCCGTCAACATCCTGTGGGGTGGCGGCAAGGTCATGCGCGAGTCGATGAGCGGCCTGCTGGATGAGAGCCTGTCCGACGAGGTTCTGACCCAGGTCCGCCGGGTGATCGCCCTTGAAGCCGTGGGCGCGGTCGAGGCCCACGACCTGCGCACCCGCACCGCCGGTGCGGCCACCTTCATCGAGTTCCACCTCGTCGTCCCCGGCGCCATCACCGTC